>JBBAVQ010000347.1:0-2617 GCA_040397625.1 Pirellulales bacterium
ATCCGCCCCATGCTGCCACCCTCCAACACCACGAAGTGCAGGAACACCGAATAACAAAGTATATCCGGCGTCGGTGCGACTCCAGGAAGCCCAATCGCGTGAGCGATGGGGCTTCCTGACGACGAGACGAACGCCCGACGAGAGGGCATGGGTAGCCCCTCACACCACCATCATTCCTCTTGCCCGCACGAAGTGATCAGCGTTACACACCTCGTCCCGGGTGCCGCTGCGATACGTGCCGTCGAGCGTCCAGCAGTCGCTGACGCCGAACGTCGCGGCCGGCTAAACTCACCTCCTTGAGCACATGCGCCGAGGGCGCCCACCTGGAGCCGGACCGCCAGCGAGGGGAGCCCGGCACGCATGACCATCGAGCCTCCTCCATCGCCCCAAACGTCGGGGCTCCCGTGATTCCATGAGCGACACGATCCTCTACAGCGGCGCGGTGGCCCAGACGATCCGGCACAGCGGCCTGTCGTGGTTCCACCTGCAGTTCCTGCTCGGCTTCCGCCGGCTTGGCTACGACGTGATCCTCATCGACCGGCTCGACTCGGGAATGTGCACCGACGCCGGCGGCGCGCCGGCGTCGTTCAGCGACTCGGTGCAGCGAAGTGGCTTTCTCGACCTGATGGACCGCTTCGGCTTCGCCGACTCCTTCTCGCTCGACGTCGCCCGTGGCGGGACGACGCTCGGCATCCCGCGGGCCGAGGTGGTGGAGCGAGGGACGTCGGCCGCATGCCTCGTCAACGTGATGGGCTACTGCGACGATCCGGCGATCCTCGACGCCGTTCCCCGCCGCGTGTTCCTCGACATCGACCCCGGCTTCCCGCAGATGTGGCGGGCCCTCGGCCTGCACGACGCCTTTGCCGGTCACGACCGCTTCGCGACGCTCGCCCGCCGGATCGGCCAGCCCGGATGCACGATCCCGATCTGCGGCCTCGACTGGATCACGCTCCCGCAGCCGGTGGTGCTCAACGAGTGGCCCGTCGCGCCACCGCGGCCCGATGGAGCGTTCACGAGCATCGGCGCCTGGCGCGGTTCCCACGGGCCGGTGGAGTACGAGGGGCACACCTACGGCCTGCGGTGCCATGAGATGCGAAAGTTTCTCGATGTGCCGGGCCGCTGCCCGGACGAGACCTTCGAACAGGCGCTCGACATCCATCCGGGCGATGGGCGGGACATTGCGGCCCTCGCAAGCCACGGCTGGCGGCTCGTCGATCCAGCGGCAGTGGCCGGCTCGCCCGAGGCCTACCGCGGCTACGTGGCGTCATCCAAGGCGGAGTTCCTCGTGCCGAAGCAGATGTACGTGGACACCCAGGGCGGCCTGTTGAGCGACCGCAGCGTCTATTACCTCGCCTCGGGTCGGCCCGTCCTCGCCCGCGACACCGGGCTCGCGGGCCTCTATCCGCTGGGCGAGGGCCTGCTCACCTTCACCACACCCGCCGAAGCGGCGGCCGGCGCAGCGGCGATCGCCGCCGATTACCCTCGACACTGCCTCGCGGCCCGCGGGATTGCGGAGGCGGCGTTCGACTCCGACCGGGTGCTGACGCGGTTCCTCGCCGACGTCCTCGCGTGAGCCTCGCATGAAGCGCACGCTCGTGGTCGCCGGCGCCCTCGCCTGCCCTTGGCGAATCCGCGACGGCGGCCGGGCCTAGCGCCTCTTGCCGTCGCGACGTGCCTGGGCCCGCTTCGTGCTGGCCAACGCGTTGCCGGCCCGGCGGGTCGTCGCCCCGTCGAACTTCAGCCGGGCGGCCTTCGCCGAAGCCTTGGCCGACCGCTGCTGCGTTGCATCGAAGCCGAATCGCTTCTGGGCGACCGCCGCCTTCGGGGCCAGCGACTTCTTGCGCTTCTTGCTCGTGGTCCGCTCGGTCGGCACGACGACCACAGCCGCCGGTGCGGCGGGCGCCGCCACCGCCGCCCTCGCTGCAGCCTTCACCTTCTTGTTCTTGAGCTTCTTCCCGCGATTGATCTCCGCGGTCGCCTCCTTCAGTTCGCTGCGGACACTCGCGCGGCTGCCACGCGCCGCCTTCGTCCGCGCCGCCTTCGTCGGCTTGGCCGCGGCCGTGAGCCGGGCGGCCTTGCCGCCCACCACCGCCCGCACGCCGGCAGCGAACTCGGCGAGCCGGGCCTCAAAACGCTTGACGGCGCCGTCGAACACGTCGTGCTTCGCCTTGGTCCGCTGATTCACGCCGGTGCCTGCCTTCGTGGACCGCTTCGTCGAGCGGGTCTGCGACTCATGGAGATCGCGCCACTTGTCGCGAAGCACACGGGCCCGGGCCATCGCCGCCTCGACCTGCTCCTTCGACGCCTTGGCGATCGCCGCTCCCATGCTCGAGTGGAGAATCTTCTGCTCGGCGGAGGTGAGGAGCGAACGGACCTGGTCGAGGGTCGTGGCGGGCTTGGCGGCAGACGTGCGGGACTTGGCCATCAGTGGAGGCTCCAGCGGAAGCGATTGAACGAAACGACTCTGGATCGGATAGGCACCGAACCCGTCGGCGTGAAGAATAGGGCTGCAGGCAGATCCCGTCAAAGGACCCTGGAGCCCCGTATGCACCTCGGCACCCCCCCGGCCGCGACCCAGGCGGTCGATCCCACCGCCCAACGGGCCCTCGCCATCAAT
>JBBAVQ010000347.1:2627-3004 GCA_040397625.1 Pirellulales bacterium
ATCAATCTCGACGAGACCGTTTACGGCAGCTTCTCCGAAATCGGGGCCGGCCAGGAGATCGCCCGCTGGTTCTTCGCAGCCGGCGGCGCCGCCGGCACCGTCGCCAAGACGATGTCGGCCTACGACATGACCGTCAGCGATGCCATCTACGGCAAGACGGGCCGCTACGTCTCGCGGGAGCGGGTGGAGCGGATGCTCGACCACGAATACAACCTCCTCCACGAACGGCTGGCGGCGGCCCGCGGCGACCGCACACGATTCTTTGCGGTGGCCGACACCGCTGCGGCCAAGTCGTTTGCCGGGGGCAACGAGTGCCACGCCTGGATGGCGATCCGCTTCCAGCACGCCGTGGGATCGGCGACGAGCGACGTCGTCCT
>JBBAVQ010000348.1:0-2962 GCA_040397625.1 Pirellulales bacterium
CCGACCAGCCGCCGTTGGGCTCGTTGATCAGGTTGAACCACTTGATGCAGGTGTAGTTCTTTTCATCGAGGAAGTGCTCGAGCATGTCGCAGATGAGCACCGCCCAGCGGGGGTCGGTCTCCTCGATGCCGTAGGGCTTGAGCTTGTCGGCCGCGGGATCCTGCCGGTCTTCGGGCGACGCTGGGTCGTCCCACTCGCCGAGGATCACCTCCACGCCGTGCTTCTCGCAGAAGTCGAGCAGCCGCTCCATCCGCTGCATGCGGGCATTGCCCCAGGCGTAGATCGGCTTGCCGGCGGCATCGTAGCCCTCGCAGTATTTGTAGGCCCGGGTCATCACCCGCGCGATCGGCGGCTTCATGTAGGCCAGCCGCTCCTCGACCCGCTTCCAGTCGGCGTCGGTCAGTTCGAACCAGGGATAGGGGCTCCACTGCACGCCAAAACCCTTCCATGGAACCTCGCTCAGGGAACGCGTGCCGACGGTGAGCGAGATCCGCTCGGGCTCGGCGGCACGGGCCGAGGTGCAGCACAGAACGAGCATCGCGCACAAGCCGAGCGAAGCGAGGCGTGGGGCGAGAAGGAGTTGATGCGGAGCCCGGCGAGGCGTGCCCGAGGCCTTATTGGCGTCGGCTTGGAGAGATGGAACGTTTGATGCGGGCACGGCGAGACTCCGGGTGGATCGTGGTCGTCAGACGGGATGCTGCGCCACGTGGTTCACCAGCGCGGCGAAGTCGCAGGTGGCCACGCCGATCGTCTGGTCGGCGCAGCCGTAGTAGACGAACAGCGTGCCGCGATTGATCACGTTGGCCGTCGGGAAGACGACGCCATGGGGATAGAGGCCCTTCCATTCGAACTCGGCCTCGGGCTCGAGGATCGGCTCGGGAAGCCGGGCCAGCACCTTCCGCGGGTTTGCGAGGTCGAGCAGGAGCGCGCCCACGCGATACACGCCCTTGTCGTCCACACCGTGGTAGAGGACGAGCCAGCCGCGGTCGCTCTTCAGCGGCGGCGTGGAGCCACCGATCTTTCGCTCCCACGGGTAGATCGCCTTCGCGAGCAGCGTGCTCGCGGGCCAATCGAGCAGGCTTTCGGAGTCGGCGATCCAGATGGCTGGATGGTCGGTGCCGTATTTCGGCCCCACCCACTGCATCGGCCGGTTGAGCATCCAGTAGCGGCCGCCGATCCGCTCCGGAAACAGGATCACGTCACGGTCGTCCACGTCGGCCCGCGTGATCCGGCCGAGCCGGCGATACGAGCGGAAGTCGTCGGTCACGAGCAGTCCCGAGGCCGTCATGTTGTGGCCGAAGAGCGGCGGCAGCGTGGGGTCGTCGGGCGTGTAGGCGGCGTTGTTCGGCCGCTTCCAGTACTGCTTCGGCTTCAAGGCTCGGTAGGCATAGGTCACGTAGTAGTGGCCGTCGAGCTTCACGATCCGCGGGTCCTCGATGCAGCCGGCATCGGGGCCGTCGGCGCTCGGCGAGAGGATCGGCTCGGCCTGCACCCGCTCGAAGTGGAAGCCGTCGTGACTTTCGGCGAGGCCGAAGCGGATCACGTGGTCGTCGTCGTCGCCGGCGGCCCGGTAGAGCATCGTGAACAGGCCGTTCTCCTCCCACACGCCCGGATTGCAGACGACGAGGTTCTCCCACGGATGCGATGGGTGGGGCTTGAGGATCGGGTTGCCGGGATACTTGGTGAGTTTCATGCGTGGAGATGGATGGTGGCTCACCGCCAGACCCAGACGAAGGCGGCGGTGAAGGCGAGCAGGAGGATCGAGAGCGTGCGGTAGTTCTGCCACCACGGCATCGCCGCGAGGTCGGCCGACTCGTCGCGGAGGATGCTCCGATTCCAGAGGAACCGCGAGATCTGCGACGGATCAGGGGCGGGCGTCGCCAGGCTGACGGCCACGAGCACCGCCGACGCCGCGAGGAAGATCACCGGCGGCACGTAGAGGAAGGGGTGCCAGTCGGTGAACGGCGGAAGCCTGCCGCCGCTGGCGATCATCCAGCCCGCCATGGCCAGGCCTGCCAGCAGCGATGCAAAGGCGCCGGTGCCGGTGGCCCGTGGCCAGAACAGGCCAAAGAGAAACACGGCCACGATCGGTGGAGCGAGATAGCCGAGGAACTGCTGGAAGTACTTCACGACCGACTCGAACTTCTGCACCTCCGGCGCCCAAGCCGCCGCGATGATCGCGATCACGAAGCCGGCCACGTTGCCGGCGATCACCTGCCCGCGGCTGGTGAGATCGGGTCGGAGCTTCTTCACGAAGTCCATCGTCACCAGCGTGGCGGCGGAGTTGAGGATCGACGACAGCGTGGAGATCATCGCCGCCACGAAGCCGACCACGACCACACCCTTGATGCCGGGCGGCATCAGTTCGAAGACGAGCTTCGGGTAGATGAGGTCGCCCTTCTCGAGTCCCGGATAGAGCACGCGGCCCGCCACGCCTGGCAGCACCATCACGAAGAACACCGCGAAGTTGAGCAGCCCGGCGAAGAGATTGCCCCAGCGGGCCTCGTTCACGCTCCTGGCGGAGAGCGTTCGCTGCACCATCGCCTGGCTCGTGCACCAGAAGTAGAAACCGAGCAGTGGCAGCGTGATGATCAGGGTGGGCCACGGCACCGAAGGGTCGGTCGCGGGCCGGATCAGGCTGAGGTTCTCCGGCGGCACGCCGGCCATCACGGCGTTCCAGCCGCCGGCCTTCGCGAAGGCGATCGCGGTGAGCACCGCCGAGCCGACGAGCAGCATCACCGACTGCACGAGATCGACCCACATCACCGCGGAGAGGCCGCCGACGATCGTGTACGACGCCGAGATCAGCGCCAGGCCGGCGATCAGCCACTCCAGCGGCATGTTCGGAAACACGGCCTGCATCATCCGGGCGCCGGCGTAGAGCGTGACGGCGGAGTCGAGGAACGCGTAGCCGACGACGGTGATGAAGGAGAAGTACCAGCGGCAGCGGGCGTCGTAGCGG
>JBBAVQ010000349.1:0-2958 GCA_040397625.1 Pirellulales bacterium
CGGGCACGGGCTGGGACGAATCGGGCGCGCGGCAGGACGAATCAGACTCCTCCGAAGAGGCCCGACCGTGATCAGGGCTTCGACGAGTTGCCTCGTCGGCGCAGGCGGCAGGCGGCCGTACGGTCAGGGCACGCAGGCGAGGAAGAGGTAGGTCGCAAACAGGACGAGGTGCACCGCGCCCTGCATCATCGACGTGCGGCCCGTTCCGAGCGTGACGACGCTCACCAGGAGGGCGGTGGCGAGCAGCACGATGTCCTTCGGCTCGAGCCCGAGGACGAGGGGCAGGCCGGAGGCGGTGGCGCAGATCACGACCACCGGCACCGTGAGGCCGATCGTCGCCAGCGCCGAGCCGATCGCGAGGTTCATGCTGCTCTGCAGTCGGTTGGCGTGGGCCGCCCGGATCGCGGCCCAGGTCTCGGGCAGCAGCACCACCAGCGCCACGACGAGCCCGACCACGCCGCGCGGCAGGTGCAGCGACTCGACGATCGCCTCGAGCGGGTGCGAACACTTGTGAACGTGTCATTCACCGGGCTATCCTCCGCTGCTTTCCTTGGGGAATCTATCCAGGCCTCACTCTGCACCGTTCCATGAGCAGGACCCCGTTCAACGACGCCGCTTCGATTCTCAATCAGCCGCGGGTGATCCCCGGGCCCGGCCCCGCGGCCCACAGCGACAGCCGCCACGGCTGGCCCTATGAGAAACCGCTGAACGACCCGGGGGTGGCCGAGATCTGGACCTACACGCCTCGCTCCAGTTACCGCGCCGGCGAGACGATCGACTTCCACGTGCACAGCACGCGGCCCACCTTCGAACTCGAGATCACGCGTGATGGTCCGAAGCCCGAATTGGTTTTTGAACGCAGCGGCATCGCGGCCAAGGCGGTGCCCACGCCCGCCAACGCCCACGTGGTGGGCTGCCACTGGCCGGTTGCGTTTCAGCTGCAGGTGCCCGAAACCTGGCGCAGCGGTTTCTACGTTGTTGTGGTGCGGGTACGCGACGACGACGGTGCCGTATTTGAGCGCGAGCATTTCGTCGTCATCAATCCACCCAAAGCAACGCCGCAGAGCCGACTCGCCTTCATCGTCTCGACGTGCACGATGAACGCCTACAACGACTGGGGCGGCGGCAACAGCTACCACGGCGAAGGCGGATCCCCCCGTTTCAAGAAACCCAACCCGCGCACCTCGCTGCTGCGGCCATGGAGTCGTGGGCTGGTGAAACTGCCCGCCGGCGCCCCACGAGCCGTGTCGCGGGAGGAACTCAAGCCGTTTGCCCATCCGGTGTTGCCGTCACACCCCTATGCCCATCACTTCGGCTTTGCCCGCGACTACGGTGATGCCAGCTGGGCGCTGTACGGCAGGTTGTTCATCGCTTGGGCCGAAGCCAATGGCATCGCACTCGACTATTTCACCCAGCACGATCTGCACGCCGATCCAAAGGTGCTCGAGCCCTACCGCCTGTCGGTGGTTGTTGGCCATGACGAGTACAGCAGCTGGCCCATGCGCGAGGCGATCGAGAACCAACTCCAGGCCGGCGGCAACCACGCCCGTTTCGCCGGCAACAACATCTGGCAGGTGCGGTACGAGGACGGCGGCACCACCTTCGTCAACCACAAGGACGAGTCCACCGACCCAGTGCTGGGCACCGATCAGGAACGGTTTCTCAGCAACGCCTGGGACATGCCCCAGGTGGGCTGGCCCCTGACCCAAACCTTCGGGCTCACGGGCACCGCCGCCATCCATGCCATGTACGGCGGTGCGGCCCCGCGGGCCAGCGGCGGCTTCACGGTCTATCGCCCCTGGCACTGGAGCCTGACGGGCAGCGACCTCTACTACGGCGATGTGATCGGTGGCCGGCCCGACTGCGTCGCCGCCTACGAGATCGATGGCTGTGACTTCACCATGCGCGATGGCCTTCCCTATCCCACCGGTGCGGATGGCGCCCCGGCCAATCTTGCGATTGTGGCGATGGCCCCCGCGCTGATGCACGAAGAAGACCATTTCCATGCCACCATGGCCAACCAGATGAATGCGGTGTCGACGCCAGTGATCAAGGGTGACGGCACCGCGCTGCCTCATCTCGAGGAGCACGAAGGGGTGCGGCATCCCAAGTTTGGTGCCGGCATGGTCGCCAGTTATGACCGCGGCGTCGGCCCCGGAGACGGCACCATGTTTGTGGTTGGCGCCACCGACTGGGTCGTCGGCCTGCAGAACCGCAACTGGTTCGTCGAGACCATCACCCGGACTGTACTCGATCGGCTCTCGGGTCCGCGGCCCACAGCACCGCATTCGCGATGACGTCTGGCAGTCGGTCGAAGGATAGCCCGGTCAATGGCACTTCCGCAACGGTCTTCCGGGCTGATGAGCGACCCATGAGCCTCGGGGAGAACGGCCTGGGAGTCTGGAAGCGGTTTCCCGATAAGCCGAAACACCGCTCACGCCCCGCTGCGATCGCGTTTTTCTCGCCTCGGCGCAGACCGTCTCCCGAGTCACCGTCCAGGGCCTTGATGCCTCACGTCCGGCATCGCTCAGAGCTTGTGGATGTCGATCGCGGGCAGCTCTTCGGGCGACGCTTGAAAGACATTGCGATCGTCATGGATCTGCACGAGCTCACCCCAGTCGGTGGGCGGGCCCCGGGCCGGCGAGACGGGCGGAGGCTCGAGCGGCTCGCCGAGGTGTGTGAGAATCTTCCGGATCGGCCCTGGCTCTGTGATGAACGCAATCAGCCGGATGTCGCCGCCGCACACCGGGCACTCGAGCGGAAACTCCTCTCCCACCCGGGCGATGAGTTTCGCCCAGGCGATCCGGGAGGTGTCGTGCGACCGGGGCCTCGCCTGAGTGTCGCAGCAGCCCCCCGTGGCGTGACCGTCGCCCGCATGCCCGCCGGCACCGGCATCGTGCGGTTTGGCAATGTTCCCGATGGCCAGTGCCGTGACGGCCCGCCTCAGCCTGTGGTTCG
>JBBAVQ010000350.1:0-2953 GCA_040397625.1 Pirellulales bacterium
TTCCCATTGGGCTCGAGACCGTCCGTGCCATCTCGCCGGACGTTCGCTTCGGGCACGATCCATGTGCAGGTTGTCACCCTGCACTACGGAAGCTGCTTCGGTGCGACCGGCTCGAAGGGCCGGACCCAGATCGAGCGGAACTGCACCGGGTTGCCGTGATCCTGGATCATGAGCGGCAAGGCATCGGCGTGCTGCTGGTAGCCAGGCGGCTGGTGCCAGAACGTTTCGCCGAGGATCACGGTGTCGGAGTGGATCGCGATGCCGTTGTGGAGCACGCTCACTCTACCCGGCTTTTCGAGCGTGCCATTGGCGGCGAATCGCGGCCGCGAGAACAGGATGTCGTAGGTCTGCCACGCGCCCGGCTCACGGCACGCGTTCACCGCCGGTGGCCGCTGCTTGTAGAGGGCCCCGCACTGACCGTCGGGATAGGTGAGCGGGCCGTCGGTGCCGTCCTCGAACGAGTCGAGCACCTGGATCTCGTACTTGCCCATCAGGAAGACCCCAGAGTTGCCGCGGCCCTGACCCTCGCCCGACGCAGGTGACGGCATCCGAAACTCGACGTGCACCTGGCAGTCGCCGAAGGGCTGCTTCGACACGATCGCTCCCTTGCCGACGGTTACCACGCCGTCGGCCACCGGCCAGTTTCCGCCATTCTCCCAGGCTGACATATCCTGCCCGTTGAAGAGCGCGACCGCGTCGGCGGGAATCGGCGCGGGCTTCTCAGGGGCCGGGCCCGGATCCACGGCCTTCGGCCGTGGCCACTCGATCGCCATTCGCCACTCGCCGCTGTCGTGCTTCGTGCCACGGAGTTGCAGTCGTCGCGACCGGATCGATTCCGTGAGCCGCCGAGCACCCGCCTCGGCCGCGGCGATCGGCAGGCCCTTGGGCGTGCCGGGGCGGGCATGTCCTGCCGCTTCACGGTAGGCATCGCGGAGGAGCTTCATTCGCTCGGTCACCTCGGGCAGGAACGGAGCCAGCGTGGTCGGCAGGTCGGCATTCGCCGCCGCCTGCGTGTCTCCGAGGCCGGCGATCACCGCCCGGCAGATCGCCCAGTGGCCGTCGTCGTTCGGATGGATGCAGTCGGGAGTGAAGGTAAACGCAGGATCGGCCTTTCTTCGCTCCGCGAGCGCCGCCTTCATCGGTCCGTGCACGTCGATCACCGCCCAGCCGTCGGCCCGCCGTGCGAGCAGCCAGTCGGAGTAGGCGGTGAGCACCGCGTCGTAGTCGGCGTCGCCGGCCGGGCCCGGATTGTCGGGCCGCTTGTCGTAGACGGGAGGCGTGAGATGAATGATCTTCGCGCCCGACTTCTCGACGGCGGCGTGCAGCCGCTCGATGCCGTTTCGGAACTTCTCGAATCGCTGCTCGTCGAGAGGCAGGTAGGTGCCGCAGTTCATTCCGTACATGGCCAGGACGAGATCGGGCCTCGTCACCCTCAGCACGCTGTCGAGCCGGTCGAAGAGATCGGGTCGCGGAAACGTGCCACCGGCGTGCAAAACCTCGGTGAGTCCCGAGACCGTCTCGCTCGACAGGCCCACGTTGATCACGTTGGCCGTGAACCCCCGCTCCTCCATCCACGCTGCAAGATCGGCCACCCAGCGGCCGTCCTGGGTGATCGAGTCGCCCAGCACGGTGATTCGCTTCGCTGAGCGAACGAGGTCGCCGGGGGACGCGGGCTCCGCTGCGGCTACGGGCACCATCCAGGCGATGGCGAGCAGGGAAGCGACGAGTGACAGGACGGCGCGGCGCATGACGATCACGGCGCCGGCGTGGCGCCCTCCCGGATGGCGAACAGGTGACTCTTGTTGGCAATGTAGACCGTGTCACCGACGGCGATCGGCGTCGAGTAGACGCTGTTGCCCATGTTGATTTCCGCGATCACTTCGGGCTCCGTGCCGAGTTTGAAGATCGTGATGTCGCCGTCTTCGTCACCGATGTAGACCTTGCCGTCGGCGATCAGCGGGGATCCCCAACTCGCGGCGAGCATGTCATGCGTCCAGTGGGGCTTGCCGGTCTTCAGGTCGAGGCAGTGGAACAGACCGCTGAAGTCGGCGATGTAAAGCAGTCCGTCCTTGATTGCCACGGTGCCGCAGGTGCGGTGCATCGTCTCCTCGAAGGCGAGCTTGCCGTTCTTGTCTGTGTCGAGGCCGGGGTAGTGCCAGACGGCGGCCGAGTTGGGGTTGGGCCGGGCCACCTCTCCCTGCTCCTTGATCACCGCCTGCTCGCGGCGGCGGGGCAGGGGCTTCGACGGATCGGCGAGCGAGAGCGCCAGTTCGCTCGACACGTCGCCCCGCTTCGTCGGATCGATGCACCAGAGGTGGCCGACGCCCTCACCGTGCTCGGGGTCCTCGCCGACGGCGATGTAGACGAGCCCATCGTGCACCACCGGCGTGCCGATGATGTGGTTGCGGTCGGCACGGCCGCCGAGCGTGTACTTCGACTCTTTCGGATTGCAGTCGAACTGCCAGAGGAGCTTCGGCTTGCCCGCGTCCCCACGGGCGTCGAACGAATAAAGCCAGCCGTCACCGCCACCGAAGAGCACCTGCGGCACGCCGCCGAGCTCCGCGTAGGCCGGGCTCGACCACTGGCCGTGGAGTACGTAGGCGCCGGGGGAGCCATCGGCCCAGAGCACCGTACCATCCCGCTTGTCGAGGCAGAGGAAACTCGGGGCGTCGGGGTTGGGCAGGTTGAGGTGGCCTTCGTCCACGCCGTTGCTCGTGTTCACGAACAGGAAGTCGCCGGCGCTCGTCACGCTGCACGAGCACATGTTGTGCTGCGACACGCCGAGCTGCTTCATCATGTCGAGCACCCAGACGACGTCGGCCTCGTCCTGCCCCTGCTCCTTCTCGGTGGTGAAGGGGCCGTCGTTCTCGCCGTCGCGGAAGCCCTCGGTGTCGAGGCACTTCACCTCGCCGCGGCTGGTGACGTACCAGAGCCGGTCGCCCTCCACGAGCGG
>JBBAVQ010000351.1:0-2947 GCA_040397625.1 Pirellulales bacterium
GCCCCCATGAATGGAACCAGTGTCTATCACCAGGGTAGACCTGCCAAGGGATCGCGCCTGTGCGCCGGAGCTGAAGAAGGCCAGAGGAGCGATCGTCAACGTCTCGTCGATGGCCGGGGCGCTCGGGATCGGTACCTCGGCCCCCTACGTCGCCTCCAAAGGAGCGCTCAACGCCCTTACCCTGAACGTGGCGAGGATGCTTGCACCGGATGTACGGGTGAATGCGGTGTGCCCGGGTCTCATTCTCAGCCGTTGGTTTGCCAACGGAGTCGGCGAGGGCGGCATGGAGCTGCTGAAGAGCCAATACGAACGGGCCGTTCCGCTGGAGCGGGCCAGCACTCCGGGAGATGTGGCCGACGCGGTCATCTGGTTGATCGATGGTGCCGCATCGATGACGGGCGAACTGCTATGGCTCGATTCGGGCATGCATCTCGGCAAGGGGTTGCCTCAGGGTGGCACCGCTCCTCGCGGTGAGGCGCCTTGACGCCCTCGGGCGCGTTGGCGGCAGACGCATCTCGAGGATAGGATCCTGCCCCGGCGAAACCCTCGAGACCAAGACGTGACAATCAGCGTGGCGATCGTTGGTGGCGGGCCTGCGGGCCTGACGCTGGCTGCGGCGTTGGCCCAGCAGGGCGGGTTCGAGATCGCGGTGTTCGAGCGTGCCGAAGACCACTTGAGCGCCGAAACCTACAACCCCGATCGCAGCTACACGATCGACATTACGGGCCACGGTCTGCGTGCAGCACGCTTCATCGGCATCACCAACCGTTTCGATGCCGGGCTGATTCACTTCAAGGGGCTGAGGATCGCCCCCCACCCCTGGCTTCGTCGGCTCGGGGCTGGCTTCGCGGAGGAGCCGTACCACGGCAGGGGCTGGACCGGGAGCCGCGGTGACATCTGCCGCTGTCTTCAGGCCCACCTGCTGGAGCGGCATGCAGATTCCGTGGCCCTCCACTTCGGGGCGGAGGCAACCCTCGTCGATGCCGGGCAGCCACGGCTCCGCATCGCGTCGCGCGGCGACGGGGCCGGCGAGCTGCGACGGTTCGATCTGGTCGTGGGCTGCGACGGCGGCGGAAGCGGAGTGCGGCGGTCCATCGCCGATCACACCAGTGGGTTTGCAGTGGAGGGAGCCGACCTGGGCAACCACTCCCTGATGCTGCACCTGGACCAGCACCTCGACGAGCTCGATCCGCAGTATCTCTATGTCCTCGCGGTCCATCCCGTGACCGCTGTGGCCGGGGCGATCAACGGCCCCGGAGGGCCGGCGGATCCGCGGTGGTTCTGCCAGATCGGGTTCAGCGGCACGATCCAATTCGACGCTGACGCGGATGCCGGGCGTTTTCTCGACAGGGCGCATCCGCTGCTGCGGCATTTCGCCTCCGACGCCATGGTGGAGGAGTTCAGCCAGCGGCAGTGTCTGCCGACTGGCAAGACCAAGCGGTGTTCGTCTCTCGTGGCCGGGCGGGTGGCGCTGCTAGGCGACGCGGGTGCTCCAGTGCCTCCCGTGGGCCAGGGCGTGAACGCGGCCATGGAAGGCGCGACGGTGCTCGCGCAGTGCCTGCACGAGCATCGCGATTCGCTGGATGCCGCGTTGGTGGCCTACGCGGCCACGTGGGGCCGGGAAACCGATGCGCTGCGGCGGATTGCGATGACGGTCGACCTCTCACAAACCATGACGCCCTTCCGGATCCTCATCGCCTCGTTCCTGGGCTACTCCTGCTTGAGGCTCGCCAAGCGCGAGGATCTCAGTTACGCCGATGCCTGGGAGATTTTCCGTCGCGGCGAAGACCGCATCAGGCGCACGCCCCTGGGGCTGGTGCTGCCTCGCCGTCGAGGTTGATCTGGAGTGGCTCGCGGGCCTCACGCCATTTCGGCACCATGCCGGTGCTTCTAGAGCTTGATCGTGTTGATGGGGTGCGCACTCTCGACGGCGAGGACGAATGCAAAGGTTCGTTCGCCGCCTTCGTTGATGATCGTATCGACGACCGTCGACGCGTGCTCATCGCCGACGACGCACTCGATGCGCGACTTCGTCCGAGAATGCTGCTCCGTCGTGGCACCGCGGTAGGTTGTCGTGACGGTGGCCTCCGGGACCGTGCCCGCGGCGCTGACCGCGGATAGTGACGGGAAACCAAGGCCAAGCAGGACCTCGCGGATCCTTTCAAAGTGATGCGGATCCACGTACGCGACAACGAGTTTCAAGTTTGTTGATCCTTGCGTGAGGGTGAGTAGCGATCCAACGCGAGTTCTAGCCTGCGAATGCAGGCATGGAATCACTCCACCAGATGGTAACGAGTATAGGTTGACGAGAGGCGCTGCGACAAGCAAGGATGGCCCAGTCCATGGCACCTCCGAGTGGACCAGGGTATCGCTCCAGGTCGCCTCGCGTGACGAGCGTCGAACCCGCAGCGACACGTGGGGCGGTCAGGCGACCACGCTCCTGTGCCGCCGCATCGCACAAAGACCGCATGCCATCGCGATGACGGCCACCGAGATGGCCGAGGGCTCGGGCACGGCAGCGACCGCTCCATTCCCCGGTCCAGCAGGCGGTGCGTTGTAGACACCGGCGTCAAAGAGCCCGTTCGAAAGGAACGACGCCGCATCGAGAATGTCGACCACGCCGTCGTAGGTGTAATCGCCCTCCATCCAATTCGCTGGCAGGCTGGTGTCGAACTTGCCTCCGGCGAGGAAGTCGGCGGCGTCGATGATATCCACCACCCAATCGAGGTTGCTGTCACCGGCGGCGGCAAACCCGAACGTCACCGACCCGTCGCCGTTGTCGAGCCAGCCGACCGACCGATCCCCACCACTCGCCGCCGCCACGCTGGAGGTGATGCCGCTGGTGCCATTCCACGCGCCGTCCCCGCGGCCGGTGAGCAGCGCCGTCACCATGTCGACCGCCGAAAGCCCTCCCGCCACCGTGACCAGCCCGTTGCCGACGTCAACC
>JBBAVQ010000352.1:0-2933 GCA_040397625.1 Pirellulales bacterium
CCGTCGCCGGACGTTCGCCTCGGCCATCGTGGCCTCGGCTCACTCGGATGCCGCCGGCGCTTCGCCGGGCACCGATCCGCCGCAGGCGGATTGGTCGTGGCTTTTCTTGGCGGCATGCGCCGGCTCCCGGGACACGGGCAGCCCCTCGCTGAGTGCGTACCTGTCAGCAGGGCACGGGCAGCCTTCGCGGCATTCGCGTGACCTAGTCCAGAAAGCCCGGAGCGCGAGCGACGGGATTGCGGGCGGCCTCGCTGACACGACTCGCCGACCCCGAACGATCACACGAGTATAACTCTGCGTGGAGTCGCCTCTCGGCGGCGTCCTTCCGTCATCCATCTCCCGGCCAGCGAGACCACTCGTGCACGAAAGAAAAGGCACTGTCGATGCCGTCGTGATCGGCGCGGGAATCGCTGGGCTCATGGCGGCCGCGCGGCTCGCGGCCCACGGTCGCAGTGTGCTCGTGCTCGACAAGTCGCGGGGCGTTGGCGGACGGATGGCGACCCGGCGGGTCGGCGGCGCGGTCTGCGACCACGGGGCGCAGTTCTTCACCCAGCGCACGCTCGGCTTCCGCGACGTCATCGAGCATGCGGTCCGCGACGGCACGGTCGCCGAGTGGTGCCGGGGCTTCTCCCGCGACGGGAGCATCGCCGCGGATGGCCCGGCGGTCGCCGACGGCCACCCGCGATACCGCGGCGCGCGCGGAATGACCGACCTGCCGAAGTGGCTTGCGGCGCGGCTGGCGACGCCGGGCCATCAGGTCGAGGTGCGGACCGCGGCGCAGGCGACGTCGGTGGCGGTCGGGGACGACCGCGTTGTGGTGACCATCGAGGGCCAGAATGGAGCGGCCGAGGTCGTCGAGGCGGCCGGCTGCGTGATCACAGCTCCGGTGCCACAGGCGCTCGACCTGATCGCGGCGGGCGGTTCACTTGACCGGATGGATGCTCGTGCCATCGCACGGCTACGGACCGTGGACTATGACCCGTGCTTCGCGGTGATGCTCGTGCTCGACCGGCCGAGCCTGCTGCCGGAGCCGGGAGCGATCCAGTTTGGCGGCGACGCAGTTGGGCCGGTCGCCTGGGTGGCCGACAACCACCGCAAGGGCATCTCCGCCGTGCCGGCGCTCACGGTGCATGCGACCGGGGCCTTCAGCCGCGCGCACTTCGACGTACCGCCCGACGAGGTGGCCGGCATGCTCATCGACGCCGTCCGCCCGTGGATCGACGGCGACCCGCGGACGGCGGTCGTGGAGCGGTCGGTGCATCGCTGGAAGTTTGCGACGCCCACCACGATCCTGCCCGACCCGTTCGTGGCCGTATCGTTATCGCCCGCGATCTTCTGCTGCGGCGATGCCTTCGCCGGCCCGCGGGTGGAAGGAGCTTTTTCGAGCGGCGCCACCGCGGGCATGCTGCTCGCCGAGAGGCTCGCTGGAGGATCGCGATGAGCGATGTGGTTGACTGCGTCGTGGTCGGAGCCGGCCTCGCGGGCCTGGCCTGCGCGGGCGAACTCGTCCGCCACGGCCGCCGGGTGTCGGTGCTCGAGGCGGCTGACCGCGTGGGGGGCCGCGTGGCCACCGATACCGTCGAAGGATTCCGCATCGACCGCGGCTTCCAGGTCTACAACGACGCCTATCCTGAGGGCCGCCGGCAGCTTGATCTGGCGGCGCTCAAACTCGGCCGTTTCGAGCCGGGGGCGCTCGTGGCCGAGTCGGGCAGGCTGCGGAGTGTGAGCGACCCTTGGCGGCGGCCGCTGGCCGCGGTGAGTTCGCTGCTGTCGGGCAGCGTGGGGCTGGCCGACGGCCTTCGCACCGCGAGGCTCCGTGGCGATGCGATCCGGAGCGTGCGCAGCGGCGCGATCGATCCCGATGCCGTCGCCACGGCGAACGAACGGACCACGCGCGAGGAACTCGCTGCCAGGGGGTTTTCCGAGGCGTTCATCCGTAGCTTCTTCGTGCCGTTCTTCGGCGGCGTGTTTCTGGAGCGGTCGCTCGACACCGCTGCTCCGGTGTTCCTCTTCGACTTCGCGATGTTTTCCCTGGGCCGCGCCTGCCTGCCCGCGGGCGGTATGGACGCGATCCCGCAGCAGCTCGCCGCCCGGCTGCCGGACGGCAGCGTGCGGCTCGGTGCGCGGGTGCGGGGCGTCGAGCCGGGGCGAGTGACGCTCGACGACGGCAGCACGCTCACAGCTCACCACGTCGTGGTGGCCGTGGATGGTGCGTCGGCGGCGAACATGATCCAGAAACCGCTGCAGGGGCCGCTCGCTGGCCGCCGCTGGAAGGCCACTCGCATGGTCGCGTTCGCGGCGGATCGGTCGCCGCTCGCGTCGCGCACGCTCGTCGTCAGCGCGGATGCCGCTGGCCCGATCGACAATCTCACGGTGCCTTCCGACGTGGCCGCCGGCTACGCGCCGCTGGGCAGGTCGCTCGTGACGGTGTCGCTGCGCGACGGCTGGACGGGTGACCAAGCCGAGGAGGCCGTGAAGCGGCAGGCGGCGGGCTGGTGTGGTAGGGCGGTGGACGGCTGGCGGCATCTCGCCACGGTGGACGTGCCACGGGCCTTGCCGGACGAGTCTCCGGCGGCGCGGCGTTCGCGGCCGGCGAGTGCGAGGCTCGCGGCCGGCCTCTGGATCTGCGGCGACCACTGCAGCGCCGCTTCGATCAACGGCGCTCTTGGCAGCGGCCGCCGGTGCGCCGAAGCCATCCTGGCCGCGGGCTGACCGCCGCACCTCGGCTTCGTCGTTCCCACGTAGCGCAGGTACACCATGGCCTCGTAGCACAGGTTTTCAACCTGTGTGACTTGCCGGTTCGTCTTGGCCTCGTAGCACAGGTTTTCAACCTGTGGGTGAATCCGGCTCGCGTTGGGCTCGGGACTACCCATGCCCGTCGCCGGACGCTCGCTACGGGCATCCTGCCCTTCGCTCGCTCGATGCTTTCTCCG
>JBBAVQ010000353.1:0-2921 GCA_040397625.1 Pirellulales bacterium
ATGCCTCGAACGTCACCTACCTCGGCACGAAGGATCGGAACGACCTAGGCGGCTCATGGACCACCGCGATTCCCTCGCTGAGCATCGGCATCAACGCGGTGGCCGTCCCTGAGCCCCCGACCTACGCCCTCGCCATGGTGGCGGGCGTGCTGGGAGCTGGTGCAGCCGCTCGTCGCCGAGCCAAGAAGGCCTGACGCGTCGGCATCACGACAGACAGTCGATCAAACGACAAGCCCCCGCTGGAGACGTCCGGCGGGGGCTTCGTTGTTTTGGTGTCGCGTCGGTCGTCAGACTCGAGCGGCGAAGGCCTTGTTCCAGGCCTTGGCGGTCGGCCACTCGCCGGCCTTGGTCGATGCAAACGCCGATCCCATGCTCGTGAGCAGCCGCCACGCGCCATTGGCCGGGTTGCGGACCGCCACGTCGGACTTGCCGTCGCCGTTGAAGTCGCCCACCGTGGCGAACTGGCCCGTCGAGAGGTAGCCCCAGAGCGCAGTGTTGAAGGCAGAGCCAGTGGAGAGCGAAACGTGCCAGGTGCCGTCGCTCGTCCGCTGACCAACGAGGTCGGTTCGTCCGTCGCCGTTGAAGTCGCCGGCACGGACGTTGTCCCAGGTCGTGTCGGTGGCCCAGGTGCCGAACTTCACCGGCGTGAACGCCGAGCCCAAGCTCAGGAGCACCCGCCACGAGCCATTGCCCGAGTTGCGGACGGCAACGTCGGCCTTGCCGTCGGCGTTGAAGTCGCCGACGGTGCCGAACTGCGCGATGGGCATCGTCGTCCAGAACGCCGAAGCGAAGGTCGTGCCGGTGCTCACGCCGACGACCCAGATGCCGTCGCTTCGCAGGCCGACGATGTCGTCCTTTCCGTCACCGCTGAAGTCGCCCGCCAGCACGTTGGTCCACGTCACGGCGGGGTTCCAGCGGCCGAAACGGGCGGAGGTGAACGCCGAACCGACGCTGGTGAACACCCGCCAGAAGCCGTTCGTGTCGTTGCGGACGGCGATGTCGTCCTTGCCGTCGGCGTTGAAGTCGCCCACGGTGGGAGTTTGAAAGACGGGCATCGATACCCAGAGAGCCGGGGCAGCCGTGCCGGTCGCGGTCGTTCGCGTGATCCACCATTCTCCCGCGGCGGTCTGCGTGGCGGTGTCGGTGAGCCCGTCGCCGTCGAAGTCGCCGGCCACCGCGTTCACCCAGGGCACGCCGGCGGCCAGTTGCACAGGGGCTTGGGTGGTGAACGTGCCCCCGGTCGCGCGGCTGATGATCAGCTCAGAACCGGAGAGCCCGATGATGGCGTTGGGTGCGGGACCTGCGGGCGCCGCCACTGACACCTCGAACGTGTCGTCCGCGAACTGCGTGGCGTCGTAGACGCTCGTGGCCCGGACGGTCACCGACCCGGAGCCGGCCGCTCCCGGGGCGTAGGTGAGTTTCAGGGTGCCATCAGGCTGGATCGCCGGAGTGACGAGCGACGGCGACGTGGTCGAGACCGTGTAGACGAGTTCGCCGACTCTGACGATCTGCGGGAACCTCACGAACTGGTCAGCCGTGAGCGAAGCGGTGTCAACCGCGGCGTTGGTGAAAGCGGGGTCGGTGCTCGGGTTGGCACCGGGCACGTTTCTGAGCGGCACGCTGTCGAACGGCGAGGCGTAGCCGAACCGCGGCACCTTGGCGATCTCGTCGACGGCGGTCATGCCGCTGCCGAGCACGCGGCCGAAGACGGTGAAGCCGCCATTTTGGTTGTCGAGGTTTGCCGAGTTGTCGGCAAGGTTGAAAAACCACTGGTTGGTGGCGCTGTTGGCATCGCTGCCGAGCTTCGCCATCGCGATCGTGCCGCGGATGTTGTTGGGAGCAGTGGTCGTGGTCGGCTTGGGCTCGTTGACCACGGCGGCGAACTGGGTCACGTTGCCGATGTTGATCGGGCTGCCGCTGACGCTGAATCCACCTCCCTGGACCACGAAGGCCGGCACCGAACGGTGGATGAACGTGTTCTGGTAGTGGCCGCCGTCCACGTAGGAGAGGAAGTTGGCGACCGTGGCCGGGGTGGTCCGCAGGCGATTGGGGCCCTCCTGGTCGAAGAGCTCCACGTAAATCTTGTCGTTCGGTGCGGGGGCGTTCACATCGAACCGCACCACCGTGCCGGTGACGTGGTGGTCGTCGAAGCGGCCCGCCAGGGAGATCGTCGCCGGCGAGGCGTCGCGGGCCGCGGTCATGTCGGCGAGCGGCGCCAGCACCTCGACGTGCATCACCTGACGCGCTTCAAGCGGCTCGATCCGGCCGAACGTCTGCTTCCGCTTCATGGGTCCACCGCGTGCTCGTGCCAGCCCGACTGAATTATCGCCCGGAAACGGGTCCGGACAAAGACCGTACGCTGCCGGGGCCGCCGCGGTTCGGTTTGGGGCGTTTCAGGCTTCAGGAACGCCGCTTTTCGATCGCCCGCACCATCGCCGACCCCATGTCGGCGGGGCTCTCGGCGACCTCGATGCCGGCGTCCCGGAGGGCGGCCAGCTTGGCTTCGGCCGTGCCCTTGCCCCCGGAGATGATGGCGCCGGCGTGGCCCATCCGCTTGCCCGGCGGGGCTGTCCGGCCGGCGATGAACGCCGCCACCGGCTTCGTGACATGGTGCTTCACGTACTCGGCCGCCTCTTCCTCCGCGCTGCCGCCGATCTCGCCCATCATCAGGATCGAGTGGGTGTCGGGGTCGGCCTGGAAGAGGGCGAGGATGTCGATGAACGAGGAGCCGACGAGCGGATCGCCGCCGAGGCCCACGCAGGTGCTCTGGCCGTGGCCGAGTTGCGTGAGCTGCCAGACCGCCTCGTAGGTGAGCGTGCCGGAGCGGCTCATCACGCCCACGTGGCCGGGGGTATGGATGTAGCCGGGCATGATCCCGATCTTGCACTGGCCCGGCGTGATCACGCCCGGGCAGTTGGGGC
>JBBAVQ010000354.1:0-2863 GCA_040397625.1 Pirellulales bacterium
CCTCCCGCATGTTGGCCTCGGTCAGCTTGCCGCGGCCGCGGAGCGAGTTGATGGCGGACGAAAGGGATGCGGTCAGCGACTCGAACATGGCGGCTCCGGAACGGCGAAGCCGGCGAGTATACCGCCCGGAAAACCGCGATCTCCCTCCGGTGACGGGCCGTTCGAATCGGGAGCAGACACACAGCGTGCCGCTTACCCGACGCGTGGCCGGCGAGAACGGCGCGTCACCGGAGGGAGATCAGAATCAGCCCGGACGAGGCCCCTCCGGGCCGTGGTCGCGGGATTCGAGCGTCAGCTGAACGTGCCCTGCTGGCCCACGATCGGCGCGCCGCCCACCGGCGCCCCCATGCCACCCTCGCAGCAGGGCGCGGCTGACTCGCAGGCGGGGCCACAGGCGGGCTCGCATGCCGGCGCACACACCGGAGCGGGTGCCGCGCACGGAGCCGGTGCAGGCGAGCCGCACGAGCGAAACTCCATGAACGACGGCCGGCGGCAGCTGCTGCCGCCGAAGCAGCTGCTGCAGCCCGGAGCGGCAGCGAGGCTTGTCACCACGAGCGCCAGACACATTGCACGAGTCATGACGGGATTCTCCAGCTCGAACCGATGGGGCAGGCGGGCGGGGGGCTCGCATGCGACGTCGTCGCCGACGACGCCACCAGAACCGTACCTCATGATTCCGGCGCGGCATGCCGATGGCACGATTTTTGGAGCAACGCAGGAGCGGTCCTGCCGAGCCGGCGGATAATGCCGGTCGTAGCGTTGCGAATCGAGTCTGACGACTGCGGAAGATGGTGCGGCATTCGATGCTAGAGTTGCACCACGACGCCCGACGGCTACTCACCGTGGGAGCGAATCGCTCACCAGCCGACTCCTCGACAACCCGAAACTCGATGCTCCGCCGTTCACGTTCCTTCCGCGCTGTCGTCTCCAGGTGCCTGTCACTGATCGTGGCGGCGTCGGTCGCCTGTTCCGCCGCCGCAGACTGCGGCGATGGCGATGTCTGGTTGGTGAGCACGCGGCGACTGCCGGGCATCTGTCGCGTACCGGCCACGGCCAACTTCGACGTCGAGCATCGGGTGGATGGTCGGTGGATGTCGGCCGACCTCGGCGAACTGCTCGCCGATTCGTCGCGGCCGCTGGTGATCTTCATTCACGGCAATCGGTATGAGTCTCACGATGCCAAAGCCCAGGGCGTTGCCGTGGCCCGCCGGCTCGAGGCTCAAGGGGCGTTTGCGACTCCACCGCGGACCGTGGTTTTTTCGTGGCCGAGCCAGCAGCAGGGAGGGCTGATTGCCTCGAGCCGCGACAACTACCGCCGTTCGTATGCCGACGGCCACTACCTTGCCCGGCTCCTCGGCGACGTGAGCCCGGAGCAGCCCGTGGCCATCATCGGCTACAGCTTTGGTGGCACGATCGCGATTGGCGCAATCGAAGACCTCGTCGTGGGGGCTCGCGATCCCAGCCAGGGCATCGCGCCGTGGGTCGGGCGACCGGGCCGCACGCATCTCGTGCTCGTTGCCCCCGCCATCCGCCACGACGCGCTGGCGCCCCGTGGCCCGTTCGCGTCGGCCGCGGCCGGGATCGACCGGCTGACGCTCGTGATCAACTCCAGCGACCTGGCGCTCAAGATGTTTCCGCACCTCGATCCGCACCGGGGCACCGACGCGCTGGGTGCGGTGGGCATGCCACGCCGTTGGCTGCCGGGCTCCGTGGAGTTTGCGGCGACCGACGCGGCGAACATCGTCGGCAGGAAGCACGCCTTCCCGCTCTACCTGGAATCGTCGACGCTGGCCCGGCGGATCGCCGCCGGTGCGGTCGCCGGTCTCGATACCGAGTGATCGTCAGGCCGCACGGCGGGTTGCTGGCTGCTCGGCGAGCCGGGCTTGGACCATCATTCGCACGACGTCGGGCATCGCGTAGTGGGCAGTCCAGTCGAGTCGCTCGCTGGCCCGACGGGTGTCGGCGCGGCCCCGCTCGATTTCGGTCGGCCGCACGAGCTTTGGGTCGCGGACCACGTGCCGCCGCCAGTCGAGGCCCACCGCCGCGAAGGCCGCCGCCACGAAATCCTCGAGCGAATGCGTCTGGCCCGTGGCGATCACGAAGTCTTCGAGCGTGTCGAGCTGGAGCATGCGGTGCATCGCCACCACGTATTCGGGGGCCCAGCCCCAGTCGCGATGGACGGAGAGATCGCCAAGCGAGAGCGACTGCTGCTCACCACGGGCGATTCGGCAGGCGGCGGCCACGATCTTCTGCGTGACGAACCGCTCCGGCCGCAGCGGGCTCTCGTGGTTGAACAGGATGCCGGTGGCGGCGCGAATGCCATAGGCCTCGCGGTACTGCGCGATCTGCCAGAACGACGTCGCCTTGGCGATGCCGTAGGGGCTCCGCGGCTTGAGCACCGTCTGCTCGCTCGCCGGCTCGGTGCCGGCGTTGCCGAACATCTCCGAACTGCCGGCGTTGTAGAGGCGGATTGGGGTGCCGAGCATCCGGATCGCCTCGAGCAGGTTGATCGTGCCGACGACGATGCTCTCGAAGGTCTCCACTGGCTGGTCGAACGACAGCCCCACCGACGATTGGCCGGCGAGGTTGTAGATCTCGTCGGGATTCGACCGCTTGAGCACCTGGAAGGTGGAGCGGAAGTCGACGAGCGACATCGACATCAGCGTGACGCGGTCGCGGATCCCGAGGCGTTCGAGCCCCGTGAACCGCCCCGCCTGCGCATCGCGGCTGGTGCCGACCACGGTGTAGCCGAGGTCGACGAGATGCTTCGCGAGGTAGGCGCCGTCCTGGCCGCCGATCCCGCAGATCAGTGCGGTGCGGTCGGTGGGCGTGGGGGCTGTCATGGGGTGGGGACGGTAGCAGC
>JBBAVQ010000355.1:0-2838 GCA_040397625.1 Pirellulales bacterium
CGGCCGAGCCTGCCGGCGAGCCGGTCGAGCAGCATCGCCACCTCCGCGTCGGCATCTGACGACTCGAGGCCGCCGACACCGCCACCAAACAGAAGCCGCTGCCGACACGACACCGCCCCTGCCGAGATCACCTCCACGGCCACGCCATCGATCTCCGCCGGCAGCCGCTGCCGCCCCAGACGAAGCCGCACGAGTTCGACGAGATGGGATCGCGACGCTGTCGGCCGAAAAAGGCCCACATCGATCACCGTCGGTGCAGCCGCCACTCGCGAGGCTTGCTCCAGCCGCAGCTGGAGGGCAAGCACTCCCTCGCCGCGGGCAACGAGCGGCGCGAGGCAGCGGCCGAGCAGGCCTTCAATCAGGCGGAGCAGTTGCTGCTCGTCGAGGTCGGCCGTCCGCACCGGAAAATCGAAGGAGTGCGACTCCTGCGGCAAGGCCTCGCCGCCGGGAGGCACCAGCGGCTCGGCGACCGTGCCGCGAAACTCGGCCAACCGTCGGCAGAGCAGGGGAGGGAACCGCGACGCGAGACTCCTGGCCGGAATCGCACGTGCGCCGCCGATCGTGTCGATCCCCACCTCGGCAATCGCACTGGCCGTGGCCGCGTCGATCCGCAGGGCTGCCACGGGTAGATCGGCGAGCAGTGTGCCCGCCTCGCCACGCGGCACCACGGCCCAGCGCCGGTGCCGTCGCGACGCCAGCCGGACGCCGTGCGATGAGCCTTCCACGGCCCGCCGCACGACCAGCGGCGCGGCCTGGTGAAGCAACCGCGACACGGCATCGGTATGGTGGGCCGCAGCCCAGGCCGCAGCAGGCGTGTCGGCGATGGCAACCCGCGCATGCACACCGCGGGAGGCGAGCGTCCACACGACCGTGCGGGCGAGCGACTCCTCGCCGCCGAAGAATCCGGCCGTGCCCGTGACATCGAGATGCAGGCACTCGGGCTCGCCGTCGGCCGCCTCCTCGAGGCCCACCGTCGGCGAAAACCGTCGGCACCACCGCGCAAGCCGTTCGAGCGACTCGCGATCGGCAGCCGGATCGTCGGGCTCCACCTCGGCGACATGGCAGGCCCGCGAGCCATGCGCCACCGCGAGCACGGCCATGGCCTCGGCCAGCGACATGCCCGACGGAATGACGACGCGGCCACTGCGGCCCGACACCACCCGCTTGCGCCGCTCTTCCGGCGGCGGCTCCGCCCATGCCCACGAGACCACCGTCATCGCGCCGCGTCGTTCGCGACGGCAGACGAACACCGGCACTCTGCGAAGCTCGGGTCTCACAAGCAGCCTTCGCTGCACCGGCCACCGCGGCAGCCAGATCGTCAGGAAGCGCGGCATGCAACACCGCTCCTTCCGCTCGCCGCTGCTGCAGGCCGCGTTGTTCCGGCGGAACGTGGCGCCATGCCCGCGCCCCACGGCGCCGTTCCGGCACATCCTCTCGCCAGGTCGAGCGTCACCTCGGCCGCGTGCTGACCATCAGCAGTGATGGCCGACCAGCTGCCACCAGCCAGAGTGAGCCGCAGTCGCCGCTCCGTCGGCGTGCCGCCGGACTGGCGTGAACCTCCGGGCAGCGGCGACACGGCAATCCGCGTCTCCGCCCACGACGATTCGCCCTGCGAAGCCAGAGGCCGCACGAAGAGTCCGACGGCGCCACTCGCCGCCGCCGCCAGTTGCCAGCGGCGCATGGCGGTGGACCACTGCTGAAGAGAGCCCTCCAGCCGAGAGCCCCCTAGCCGAGAGCCACGCGATCGCCCGCCGCGGGCCAGCGGCCAAGCGAGCACCGCCGCCACACCGGTGCAGCGAAGCGCCTGGTCGATCGTCCAGATCTCGTCGTCGTCTCGCGAGGGCCGGGCCACCACGAGCCGCCGCTCGTCACCCAGCCACGGCATCACGGCCGGCGGATGGAACCAACCGGTGCGATCGACCACCACGATCGTCCGCGGCCGGACCTGTTCGCTCGTCTCGCCGCCGCTCGCCGCCGCCAGCCGACAGGCCACCGCGAATGCCAGCGACGCCGCTCCGCCGGCCCCGGGCCCTGCATCCCCCTCGGCCAGCCACTCGACGAGGCTTCCGGGCCGGACGCCTCCTGCCGGCATTAGGGCGTCGAGCGGCCGAAAGCCGCTCGACACCACCGGCTTTGCCCGCTCCCGCACGAGCAGGTCGCCGCCGCTCAGGAGGGCCGTTTCGGGCATGCCTGCCAGGCCATTTCCTGCAGCTGCCGTGGTTGTGAACGTCACCATTGCCAAGCACCTCACGCCAAAGAATGTACGCCTGTATAGTAGTGGCGTGGGCGCAGGCTGTCAACCATTCGCATCGACGGGGCTCGACCCCCTCAATGGCGTCCGGTCCGGATCGTCCAGGACTATCGGCCGAAGCGGCCATGGTTCCGGACAGTACTGGTTGAAAACCAGTGCTACGGAACGCTGCGGTTCATCACGAACTGAACCAGCCAGAACAGACCGCTGAGCACGATGCACGTCGTGATTGGCACATACATGCGGAATCCTT
Source organism: Pirellulales bacterium (assembly GCA_040397625.1). Taxonomy (GTDB): domain Bacteria; phylum Planctomycetota; class Planctomycetia; order Pirellulales; family UBA1268; genus QWPN01. The sequence continues at coordinate 2,505 of JBBAVQ010000355.1, forward strand.
CCCGCTCGATCCGGATGTCGCCCGGAAGATTGCCGAGTGGAAACCGCGGCAGACCTTCTGGAGCGAACTTCCACCACAGGCCGAGGCCCACGGCAATGAGCCCAGCCAGAATCAACAGACTCCCGGGGTTCATCCTGTCGGGATTCATGTGGTTCAGAGCCTTTGAAGTGAGATTGGGACCTTTCACGAGTTTAGCCAGGCAAGCTTCGACGAACCGCGGGGAACGATCGCCTTCTCACCCGGGATCTCCCAGCGGCCCGGGGTTTTCGAAAACTCGATCCCCGGCTCGAGCCTGTTCACGTCACCGAAGGCGGTGTCGAGCGTGACGCCCGTC
>JBBAVQ010000356.1:0-2830 GCA_040397625.1 Pirellulales bacterium
GCCGCGGCGGCGCTTGCCCGGCATCGCGAGGGAGCGGCAGCCCTCGCCGCCGCCATCGCCGCTGGCGACATCGAGACCACGAGTCTGCCCGTCGCCATCGTGGCCGACATGCGTACCGTTTTGGGCAACGATGCCACCGTCGAGCAGATCTGGAACGAACTCACCGCCGGAGCTCCCGCCGTCCTGCGACTGACGGGCGGCGATGCCGACGCGGCCGCGTCGGTCGATCTCGAGGGCCCCTTCACCGTGGAGGCATGGGTCAACCTCGAGCCGCCGATCGACAACCAGGACAGCCTCCTCGCGGCCGACGGTTCGGTCGACATGAACTTTTTCGGCGGGCAGTTCCGCGTCTGGACGGCGGCTCACAACGACGTCGTGGTCGCCACGGCGCAGACGGTGCCCGGCACGTGGAAGCACTACGCAGTCACCCGCGACGCGGAGGGCGGGTTCCGGCTCTACGTCAACGGGGAACTCGACTCCGAATCAACCGCCCGCGACACCACGCCCTACCGCGGCCTGAGGATCGGCTACAGCACCCCAAAGGACGCCGGCACGCACGGCCGCATCGCCGAGTTCCGAGCCTGGAATCGTGCCCGCACTGCCGAAGAGATTCGGGCCGACTTCGACCGCAGTTATGCGGCCGCCAGTGAGCGGCCGTCGAGCCTGGTGGCGTTTCACGGTGGGGCTTCATGGGGCGACATGGCAGGACAGGCACGGGTCGAGCCGGCCCTCGACGCGCCGCGGCTCGTCACGGAGGCAGACGTGCAGGCCCGCACCGAGAAGTTCGCGCGGTTCCGCGGGCTCGCCGAGTCGGGCGGCGATGCAACACGTGGACGAGCGGTGTTTACCACCAAGTGCCTCACCTGCCATCAGCAGGGCGGACAGGGGGGCCGGATCGGGCCCGCCCTCGATGGCCTCGGACTCACGGGCGTGGAGGCGATCCTGCGGCACGTGCTGACGCCGAGCGCGGCGATGGAGGGGGGCTATCGCAGCTTTCGCGTGGTCACCCGCGACGGCCGCGTGATCCAAGGCCTTCTCGTCTCCCGCGATGCCGACGCGATCGTGATCCGCCAGCCCGACGTGGCCGACATCCGCATCGCGGTGCGCGACGTCGCTGAAGCCGACTTCATGGGCATCTCCATCATGCCCGAAGGCCTCCTCGAGGCGATGCAGCCCGGGGAGGTATCGGACTTGTTCGCGCACCTGAAGTCGCTGACCGCGAAGGCGCCATGAGTCACCCAGCCCGCTTCCCCCGGTGGGCCGTGCTCCTGGGGTCGTGCGTCATGACTGGCACGGCGGGCGGCCTGTCTGGGTCATGCATGGGTGGATTTGCGTCATGGACTCGGCCCAGCGGCGTGCGCTACTGTGGAAATCTGAGGGTTCGGGCGAGCTGAGAGCCGGTCAGGGAATCAGACTGCCGATGCACATCCGCACATACACCGCACCGACGGGGCTCTCCGCACGCGAGGTGGCGCTCGTCGTCGAATCCGCGACGTCGTTCAGCCGTGGCGTGCTCCGGGGCGTGTCGCAGTGGATGGCCCAGCAGGCGGGCTGGCTGATCACGGTCGACGATCGCGTGCTCGGAGCACCGATCCCGGGCTGGCTCATCGGCTGGTCCGGCGACGGCGTGATCAGCGGGCTGCCCGAACGGGCCCTGCCGAAGACCTGGCGTGGTGCCGGACGGCCGGTCGTCTACGTGCGCGATCGACTGACGACCGAGCGGCTTCCCGGCATCTATCCCGACGACGAGGCGGCGGTGCGGTTGGCCGTGACGCATCTCGTCGATCGCGGACTTCGGCACATCGGCATCTGTCCCGTCACCCCTGGCACGGCGCTGCGGTGCGATGCCGCCGTGCGATTCGCGGCGGCCGCCGGCTGCACGGTCGATGCCTACACCGCGGAACCGCGGCGCGGCGTTCGGCCGAAGCCCGCGGGCAAGCATGGCGGATCCGCGCTGGGCCGATGGCTCGCCAGCCTGCCGCGGCCCGTCGGCGTGATCGCCGTGGACGACGTCCAGGTGCTCAATGTCCTCAAGGCCTGTCGCGACCAGGGCCTCGAGGTTCCCGACGACGTGGCGGTGGTGGCTGTCACCGACGACGATGCGCTCGGTGAACTGGCGACGCCGGCGGTCACGAGTGTGACCCACGATCGAGCCAGGCTTGGCCAGGAGGCCGCACGCGTGCTCGAACACTCCATGATCGCCGGTAGGCCCGCGTCGGCGGTCGTGCTCGTGCCGCCCGCGGGCATCGCAGTGCGGCGCAGCAGCGACGTGCTCGCGGTCGCGGATGCCGACATCCGACGGGCTCTCACCCTGATCAAGGAGCGGGCCTGCTCCGAACTCTCGGCAGGACAGGTGGCGACCAGCCTGGGGGTGTCGAGGAAACTCCTCGATCGGAAGTTTCAGCAGACGCTCGGCCGCACGATCCACGATGAGCTGCAGCGGACCAGGCTCGCCGAGGCCAAGCGGCTGCTCGCGGAAACCGACCACAAACTGCTCGTGGTGTCGGTCCGCGCCGGATTCACGCACGCGGCCCAACTCTGCAACGTATTCAAGTCGGCGGTGGGCATGTCTCCGATGGAGTATCGGAGGACCACGCAGACCTGCCGGCGACTTGCGGCATCGGCTCCGACGGGCCGCGGACGCTGAGCCGCTCGGGAATCTCCCCGATGCGAGCGAAGATCCGCTTGGCGATTCAGCACGGGTGAGTCAGGAGAATCGCCTGAATTGCCGGCGGCGACGCCGCAGGCCGGCGGCCACCGCCACTCCGCCGATGGCGATCAGGGCCACCGAAGACGGCTCCGGCACGACGATCGTGTCGAACGTCACGAG
>JBBAVQ010000357.1:0-2827 GCA_040397625.1 Pirellulales bacterium
CTTCCTGAGCCGCAGGAAGCGTAACGCCGTAAGGCGTACGGCTGCCCTCTGCCGCGCCCGATCTCCGTCTCGCGCTGCCCCCATCGCTCACGCGATTGGGCTTCCTGGGCCGCAGGAAGCGTAACGCCGTAAGGCGTACGGCATGGCCACAGGAAGCGTAACGCCGTAAGGCGTACGGCCCGTTGCACCGCAGGTTAAAAACCTGCGGCTACAAAGCGCCGCCGGGCGACGGCCAACACGATCAACCCCGCCACGGCCACCGCCGCCGCCGACGCTGGCTCCGGCACGGCGGCCACGCCTTGCGGCGCGGCGTCGTTGTAGCCGCCCGTGTCGAACAGGCCCGTCGAGAGGAAGCTCGCGGCATCGAGGATGTCCACGAGGGTGTCATACGTGTAATCGCCGTCGTTCCACGATGAACCAAAACCCGCGTCAAATGCCCCCGCGGCCAGGAAGTTGGCGGCGTCGAGGATGTCCACGAACCAGTCGAGGTTGGAGTCGCCCGCGGCTGCGTACGCAAACGTCACCGAACCGTCGCCGTTGTCGAGCCAGCCCACGGCCCCGCCGCCTCCCGGGGCCTGCGCCGCGGCCGACGAGGTGATCCCGCTCGCGCCGTTCCAGCTGCCGTCGCCGAGGCCGCTGACGATCGCCGTCACCATGTCGGTGGCCGACAACCCCGACGCGACCGTGATCGCCCCATTGCCCACGTCGGTGAGGCCGCCGGCGTTGGCGGCCAACCCGCCGACGAGCGCACTGAGCCGCGGCGCGATCGTCAGCGTGCCGCCGGCGAGCGGAGTGATTCGGCTGGCGGCGAGGGCAGATGCATCGTCGAGCCGGAGGACGCCGCCAAGCACCGTCGTCGGCGCCGACAGCGAACTGGAACTCGAGAGCACGAGCACCCCGGGTCCCGTCTTCCGCAGGCTGCCGGTCGATCCCGAGAGGGTCCCGGCGAACGTGCCGCCGCTCACCGTGAGGGCCGTTCCACCGAGGCTCACGCGGCCACCGGAGAGCGTGGTGATCGTGGCTGTGGAGCCGGAGAGCGTGACAGAGCCCGACGCCATCGTGCCGATCGTGGCCGGGCCCGCGAGCGTGGCAGAGCCCCCTGAAAACCGCGTGATGGCGGCCGAGCCCGTGATGCCGAGCGTGCCGCTCGACACCGTCCCGCTCGTCAGGCTGCCGGCCGTAACAGTGCCGCCGGAGACGCCGGCGGTCAGGCCGCCCACGACGGTCACGCTGCCGGCCGACACTCCGCCGGCGATCGCCGCATGGCTGCCGAACCTCGTCGCTCCGGTTCCAGAGAGCCCGGCGAGCGTGATCGTGCCGGTGGCGGCGGTGAAGTTCACCCCCCGACCTCCCGAGCCGCTGTTGGTCACGGCGGCCAGCGAGAGCCCCGTGCCGCTGATCGTGGCCGACCCACTGGCAGCCACCGTCAGCGGGGCCAAAGGGTTGTAGCCGGCGGCCGAGAGCACGCCGCCATCGACCGCGATCGACGACGTGCCCTGCAGCGCCGCAGCTGACGCGGTGAGCGTGCCGGCCGACACGATCGTGGCCCCGGTGAACGACTGCGATCCCGACAGGCCGAGGGAGCCCGAGAGCAGCCTGATCGCCCCCGAGCCGCTGATCGCGTTGGCAAACGCACCGCCGTAGGCGTCGGAGCGGTTGAACCCGAGCGTTCCTCCCGCCGCGATCGTGATCGTGTTCGACACCGCCAGCGTCCCCGCGGTGCCGCCGGTCCCGAGTGTGAGCATCCCGGCGGTGATCGCCACCCCGCCGCTGAGCCCGGTGCCGGTACCGGCAAGCGCGAGCACGCCGGTGCCCGACTTGGTCAGTCCGGTCGAGCCGGTGAGCGTGCTGGCGATCGTCGCCGTCACGCCCGAGGCGACGGTGATGGCGTTCGCTGCCCGGGTGTAGCCGCGCATCGCCATCGTGCCGCCACTCACCGTGTAGCCCGAGGCGCGGAAGTCGAGGCCACCGCCCACGCCCACCGTGCCCGACATCGTGACCGTGCCGCCCGTGCCGTCAAAGATGCCGAGGGCGTCCTGCACCCAGATCGTGGAGCGGTCTTTCCATGTGGAGGCCAGCACGCTCCAGGTGCCGTTGCCCCCGGCGCCACCCGTGCCCGACCAGCGGACGCTCGTGAAGTGCGGGTTGGCCGCGGGGCCGTTGGTCGCGACGTTGTAGTAGGCCTTGAGCTGAGTGTTGTAGTTCGAGGGGTTGACCGTCCCCGACACGGTCACACCCTCGCTGTACCAGATCGAGTGGCCGAGCGCCGTGTCCGTCCGCGTGCGGTCGAGCTGCTGCTCGAGGTCGACCCAGGGCGTTGCCGAGCCGGTGCCGAGCAGCCGCAACCCGGCGGCGAGTTCGGGGCGATACGTGCCCGAGGCGGTGATCTGTGCGGCCCAGTCGGTCGCGAACGAGCCGTAGGTGGACCGATACACCTGGGGCAGGACCTCGTCGGTGCTGTCCAGCCACTTCGTCCAGTCGGCGCAGTAGTTCGACGAGCTGAAGCTCGCGGTCGATGGCGACAGCGACACGATCACCGACGGCTTGGCGGCCTTGGCCGCAGCGGCGATTTCCTCGAACAGGGCCTCCGTCTTGCCCTGCCGCCAGGTGCGGAAGTTCGAGTCGAGGTAGCTCGAGGGCAGGTTGCGGTTCGTCTCCTGCTTGTAGACGGCCTTGGTGTAGTCGTCCCAGCCGAACTGCACGGGCCACGCCAGGTGGTCGTCGAACTGCACGATCTGCAGGTCGAACTGGTTGATGGCATCAACCACGATTCCCTTGATGAGGTTCCTCACCTCCGGCACCAGCGGATTCATCCAGACGAAGTTGT
>JBBAVQ010000358.1:0-2825 GCA_040397625.1 Pirellulales bacterium
GGTGGATGCAGAGCCGCCGCCTGCCAGGGTACGGCGACGGCCACGTTGGTTTCGAGCCGAATCAGCTCCCGGCCGGCCCGGGCCGTGTCGCCGTGGCCGCGAAGATTCTCCTTGCGTTTGGCTCCCGACACCGAATCGATGTTCGCCAGGAGCGCGTCGAGCGTGCCGTGCGTCTGGAGAAGTTCCGACGCGATCTTGGGCCCGATGCCGGGCACCCCGGGCACGTTGTCCACGGCATCGCCGACGAGCGACAGGAAATCGACCACCTGATCGGGCCGGATCGACCACTCGGCCAGCAGTTCGTCGGTGCCGAGCGGCTGGTTGGTGCGGAGGTTGAGCAGCGTGACGTGCGGCCCAAGCAGCTGCCTCGCATCCTTGTCGGACGTGGCGATCGTGCAGTCGCCTCCCGCCGCGACCGTCCGCGTGGCGATCGTGGCGAGCACGTCGTCGGCCTCGAAGCCCGGCACCTCGAGGCAGGGAATGCCGAACACCTCGAGGAGCCGCCGCACCAGGGGGATCTGCGGCACCAGGTCGGCCGGCATCTCGGCGCGATTGGCCTTGTACTGCTCAAACCTCTCGTGGCGGAACGTCGGCCCGGGCGGATCCATCGCGCAGAGCAGGTAGTCGGGCTTCTTCTTCTCGATGATGTCGAGGAGGTCTCTGGTGAACCCGAAGATGACCGACACGGGCGTGCCATCGGGCGCGGTCATCTCGGGGAGCGCGTGGAAAAGTTGATAGACCCGCGAGAGCGTGTCGATCGCCAGCACGGTCTTGCCGGAGAGGTCGGGCGGCGCGTCGGCGGCGGGTGCATCAGTGGCCATAGTGCGGTCAGCATAGCGGGGAGTGGCGGGCAAGCCGCTCCGGTGCGCGCCGCCGGCCGGAGGACCATGCTCGGAGCCGGCGGCAGTTGTGAGTTCTCTGCCCCAGCGGAAGAGCCGAGCCAAGCGTCCACAACTGTCACCGTCTCCTGCGCGTGGCCTCCGACCAGCTGCGTGATCGGTGGGTTTGGAGGAGCGAGGGGCTGCCGATGCCCCGGAAGCCGGCGTTGTCGACCAGCGCAGCCGAAAGCCTGGGAGTCGTGCTCTGCACGACGACCGTAAGCCGGAGCCGACGCCGGGACGGCGGCGAAAGCGCGAGAAACGCCTGGCGAAGCGCAGTCGGCATCGAGCGAGCGGAGGGCCGGAGCCCGCAGCGAGCGTCCGGCGACGGGGCGTGGGTGGCCCCGAAGCGGTGAGACTCGGCTGACAGACACAGGTTGAAAACCTGTGCTACGGGGGCGCGGCGATCAGTCGCCGCTGTGCTACGGGGGCGCGGCGGTCAGTCGCCGCTTGGGGGCTCGTACTCGAAGTCTTTCCACTTCATGGCGCGGCGGAAGGGCTCGATGCGGAGCACGACCTCGCCATTCTGGAAGATGCGAACGGTGCCGCTCGTCTCGCTCACCGCCACCGCGACGCTCTTGGTGCGTCGGGTGATGGCGGCCGCCGCCCAGTGCCGTGCCCCGAGGCCCTTCGACACGGAGACGTTTTCCGCCGAGGCGTCGATGTAGCGGGCGGCTGCCTCGACCGTGCCGTCGGGGCCGATCACGAAGGCGCCATCGAGCTGGGCGATCTCCTTCAGGCCCTCGCGAACCCTCGGATCGGTGAGCCGCCGTTCGGAACGGCTGTAGCCGCGGACGGGATCGAAGCCCGCGGAGTGGCTCGACTGAACCACCTTCCGCGTGTCACCGACCACGAAGAGCGTGCCAACCGGCTTACCCTCACGGCCCTCGCGGCCGATCTCGACGGCGAGGTCGACGACGAGTTTGAGCGTCTCCAGCGGAACCTTCGTCTCGAGGTTGCGCAGGTCGCGGACGGTGAGCTGGCCGAGGTGCTCCGCGAGGCGGAGGAGGCTCACGGAGTCGATCGTGCCCGCCTCGAAGCCGCTGTAGACGGCCACCACCTGCGCCTCGGGCGCCACCATCTCCGCTGCCACGCACTCGAGCAGCGCCTGGGCGAGACGCTCGTGCACCGGCAGGCCGGCGACGTCGAGCGTCACCTGCTTCATGCCGTGGTCTGCCGCCCCCTCGAGATGGGCCGCATCATCGGCCGCGACGAGCACCGGCCCGGAGTGAGCCAGTTCGCGGACCCGCGACCAGTCGAGCCGCTCCTCGACCAGGATCAGGACCGCTTCGGCCGTCGTCGACTCGAACAGCCGGACGGCCGTTTCAAGCAACCGTTCGAGTTGTGGAGTGACGTCGGCGGCGGACATGAACCCGCTCCCTGCATACCGTGGGGCCGCGGGTCGAGAGGGCCACCCGGAAAGGACGGCACGGACACGGCACCCCGCCGCGGAAGCGTACGCGGGGGCCGGGGGGCGTTCAAGGACTGCGGCTCAGCGACGCGTGGTCGAACCATCCGCCTTGCCGCTCGACGACTCCGGCTTGTCGGCGATCATCGCCGGCTGCTCGGCCGCCTTCATCGGACCGCTATAGGCCGCGATGCCGCCCGGCAGCACCGTTCCCCAGGCCCGCTCCTGATAGATGTTGAGGGCATGCAGGGCGTGGCCAAGGGGGCCGATCTTCCACTCCCGCGACGGCTCGCTCATCAGGGCGCCGCAGAGAAACTCCGCCGCCGCCACGACCCGCGATTCATAGAGCCGATCCTGGTCGAGCGACGACACCAGCCACTCGAGAATGTGCCCCGTCGTCTGGATCTTGCGATCGATGTCGTCGTCGCGGTCGGCCATGTACTTGAACCACTCCGTGCTGAACGAGCCGTCGCGATTCTGAAGTTTCGTGAGCGCGAAGTTCTGGTAGTCGCGGACGTACTTGTCGGCCCGCAGGTAGG
>JBBAVQ010000359.1:0-2823 GCA_040397625.1 Pirellulales bacterium
GTCGCACCGGAGCTCGCCGGCACTGCTGCTGAGACGATCGACGTCACCGGCTGCCACGTCCTGCCGGGCGTCGTTGATCCGCACGTCCACTTCAACGACCCCGGCCGTGCAGGCTGGGAGGGTTTTGAGACGGGCTCCACCGCGTTCGCCGCCGGCGGCGGCACGCTGTTCGTGGACATGCCCCTCAACGCCTCGCCCCCCACGCTCGACGCGGCGTCGTTCGACGCCAAGCTTGCGGCGGCCCGTGGCGCGGCCCGCACCGACTTCGCCCTCTGGGGTGGCCTCGTGCCCGGCAACGTGGACCGCCTCCATCAACTCGCCGAGTGTGGAGTGGCCGGCTTCAAGGCCTTCATGAGCGGCAGCGGCATCGACGATTTCCAGGCAGCCGACGACGCCACGCTCTGGCAGGGCATGAAGGTGGCCGGGGAGTTGGGCCTGCCGGTGCTCGTGCATGCGGAAAACGACGCCATCACGGCGGCACTTGCCCGCGAGGCGATCGTGGCCGGCAGGACCGGCATCCGCGACTACCTCGCCTCGCGGCCGGTGATCGCCGAGGTGGAGGCGATCGGTCGCGCGGTCGCACTGGCAGCCGACGCCGGATGCCCACTGCACATCGTCCACGTATCGAGCGGCGCGGGCGTGGCGATCGTGGCCGAGGCACGGGCTCGCGGCGTCGATGTGAGCTGCGAGACCTGCCCGCATTATCTCGTGCTCACCGATGACGACGTCGAGCGGATCGGGGCTGCGGCCAAGTGCGCTCCGCCGCTGCGGTCCGCGGCGGTGCAGGCGGAACTCTGGCAGCGAGTGCAGGCCGGCGACGTGGCCTTCGTGGCCTCCGATCATTCGCCCGCGCCGCTGTCGATGAAGCAATCGAAGAACTTTTTCGAGGTCTGGGGGGGCATCGCCGGGGTGCAGGCAACGCTCGGCCTCATGCTGGAGCAGGGCTACGGCACGCGCGGCCTGTCGTTGGCCGACGTCGTACGGCTCACGTCGCGGGGGGCGGCGGAGCGGTTTCGGCTCGGCGACCGCGGCCGGATCGAGCTGGGATTCGTTGCCGATCTGGCGGTCGTCGATCTCGCGCACGCAGCGCCGCTCGCCGCGGCCGACCTCCACGACCGTCACGGGCTCTCTCCCTACGTCGGCCGCACGCTCCGCGGCCGCGTCCGAAAGACGCTGGTCCGTGGCCGCACGGTATTTGCCGATGGCAAGGCCGTGGGGGCGGCGATCGGCGCACTCGTCCGCCCCGCGCCTTGCCCACGCGAGGTGCGAGCATGATCACTGGGCTGCATGCGATCCGGGGCCCGCTGCTCAACCCGTCGCCGACGGCGGGAGTGGACTACTTCGCCGACGGGGTGCTCGTGGGCGACGACCGCGGCCGGATCGTGGCCGTGGGCGCGTGGGACGAGGTGGCATCGCGACTGAATCTCGACGCCGCCGCGGTGCCGCAGAGCGAGGGGCTGATCCTGCCGCCGCTGCTCGACGCCCACATCCACATCCCGCAGCACCCAATCCGCGGGCGGTTTGCGGAGAACATCGGCGCCGATCCACCCGGCGGTCGGCTGCTGGCGAGCCTGGAGCAGAATGTGTTTCCGGCGGAGGGCCGCTGCGAGGGGCCAGCGCACGCGCGGCACGTGGTGGCCGACTTCGCGACCGACACGCTGGCCAATGGCGCGATCGGCGGCGCCGCCTACATGACGGTCCACCCTCGGGCCACGCGGATCGCGCTCGAACAACTGCCCGATTCGTGGAGCGTAGGGCTCGTGCTGATGAACGGCCGCTGCCCGACGTATCTCCGCACAAACGAGCCATCGCTTGCCGACGACATCACCGCCCTGGCCCATGACTTCGGCCGCCGGTTGATCGTGACCGACCGGTTCGCGGTGAGCGTCGATACCCCGCTGCGAAAGCGGGGTGTGGCCCTCGCCCGGCGGCACGGCCTACGGATGCAGACCCACCTCGACGAGCAGCGGGCCGAGAAGGCACTCATCGAAGAGGTGCTCTATCCCGAGGCGGGCAGTTACACGGGCGTGTATGCCCGCGACGGCCTGCTCGACTGCGAGCCGATCCTCGCCCACTGCATCCACATGCGGCCCGAGGAGGTGGATCTGATTGCCGCGTCGGCCTCGTCGATCGCTCACTGCCCGGTGTCGAACACGCTCCTCGGCTCGGGCGTGATGCCGCTCGACGTGGTTCGCTCCGCGGGCATCCCGCACGCGCTCTGTACCGACGTGGGTGCCTCGCCGACCACGTCGCTGTTCTGCGAGATGGCGCAGTTCCTGAAAGTTCATGCGGGCTCATCGTCGGCGGCCACGCCGGAGGAGGCCCTCCGATTGGTGACGGTGGCGCCGGCGCGGATGCTCGGGCTCGGCGACCGCGTTGGCACGTTCGCTCACGGCATGGAATGGTCGTTCATCGAGGTGGCCTACGAAGGGCCGGTGCCCACGACGGCCCGTGAGGCGATCCTGAGCGGGCTGCTCCGCATGTCGGAGGCCGATCTCGAGCCGTGGCAAAGCGGTGATGGCGCGGCCGCCGCGGCGATGCGAAAGCTCCGAGAGGAGGGACTCGACTGGGGCCACGACCTCGCGGTGCTCGACGGCGACGTGCGGGCCACGGCCGTACGGCTCGAAGGCCGCGTGCGGCAGGTGACGCGGGCGGGGAAGGTGGTGTGGCCACCAGGAAGCCCAATCGCGTGAGCGATGGGGGCGGGCGCCGGTGGGGCGTGCCGTACGCCTTACGGCGTTACGCTTCCTGGGCGTGCCGTACGCCTTACGGCGTTACGCTTCCTGAGGCATCCTTCCTACCCTCACCGGTCAGCGTATACGC
>JBBAVQ010000360.1:0-2820 GCA_040397625.1 Pirellulales bacterium
CCATGAGCTCGCGGAGTTCCTCGGCGAGCATGAAGAAGAAGTTGACGACGTGCTCCGGCTGGCCGGTGAACTTCTTGCGGAGCTCCGGATCCTGCGTGGCGATGCCCACCGGACAGGTGTTGAGGTGGCACTTCCGCATCATGATGCATCCCATCACCACCAGCGACGCCGTGGCGATGCCAAACTCCTCGGCCCCGAGCAGTGCAGCCACCGCCACGTCCTTCGCCGTGCGGATCATGCCGTCGGTCTGCACGACGATCCGGCCGCGGAGGTCGTTCATGACGAGCACCTGATGGGCTTCGGCGAGGCCGAGTTCCCAGGGCAAGCCGGCATGCATGATCGAGGTCTGCGGGCTCGCCCCGGTGCCACCGTCGTGGCCCGAGATCAGCACCACGTCACTCTTGCCCTTCGACACGCCCGCCGCCACCGTGCCTACGCCCACCTCGGCCACGAGCTTCACGCTGATTCGCGCGTGGTGGTTGGCGTTCTTGAGGTCATGGATCAGCTGGGCGAGGTCCTCGATGGAGTAGATGTCGTGGTGCGGAGGCGGCGAGATCAGCCCCACGCCCGGCGTCGAATGCCGGATGCGGGCGATCTCTCGGTCAACCTTGTGGCCCGGAAGCTGGCCGCCCTCGCCGGGCTTCGCGCCCTGGGCCATCTTGATCTGCAACTCCTGGGCGTTGACGAGATACAGGCTCGTCACACCAAAGCGGCCGCTGGCCACCTGCTTGATCTTGGAGTTCTTGCTGTCGCCCGACGGGTCGAGCTGGTAGCGAACCGGATCCTCACCCCCCTCGCCCGTGTTGCTCCAGCCGCCGAGGCGGTTCATCGCGACGGCCAGCGTCTCGTGGGCTTCCTTCGAAATGGAGCCATACGACATCGCGCCGGTGGCGAACCGCTTCACGATCTCCTTGGCGGGCTCGACCTCGTCAAGCGGGATCGGCCCCGCGGAGGCGGGATCGTCGGCAGCCCACTTGAAGTCGAGCAGGCCCCGCAGGGTGAGCAGCTTCGTCTGCTGCTCGTCGATCAGCTTCTGGTACTTCCGAAACTCCTCGCGGCTGTTGATCTGCGTTGCCCGCTGGAGCGAAGCCACGACCTCGGGAGCGAGCACGTGGGCCTCGCCCTTCCGTCGCCAGGCGTAGCGGCCGCCCACGTCGAGTTCGAGCGTCTGCGGCACGTTGGTCTGCGGCCAGGCATGCTCGTGCCGGCGCAGCATCTCCTGGGCCACGCCCTCGAGGCCGATGCCGCCAATTCGGCTCGGCGTCCGCGCGAAGAACTCATCGACGAGCTTGTGGTCGAGGCCCACTGCCTCGAAGATCTGCGCGCCCCGGTAGCTCTGCTGCGTCGAGATGCCCATCTTGCTCATCACCTTGAGCAGGCCCTTCGACGCCGCCTTGACGAAGTTCTTGTGGAGCTTCTCCCGGGGATAGTCGCCGGCGATGATCTTCTCCGCCTGCATCTGGTCGATCGTGGCGAAGGCAAGGTAGGGGTTCACAGCGCCAGCGCCGTAGCCCGTGAGCAGGGCGAACTGCTGCACTTCGCGGGCCTCGCCCGTCTCGACCACGAGGCCGCAGCGGGTGCGGCTTCCCTCGCGAACGAGATGATGGTGCACGCCCCCCGTGGCGAGGATCGCAGGCACGGCGGCCTGCTCGCGGCAGACGCCCCGGTCACTGAGCACCAGGATTGTGGCCCCCGCCTTGATGGCGGCCGATGCCTCGACCCGGATCTCGTCGAGCCGCTTCCGCATGCCGGCGGCACCTTCCGCCGCCGGGAAGAGCAGCGAGATCGTCGCCGCCTTGAGCCCCGGCTGGTTCAGACCCTTGATCCGGGCGCACTCGGCATTCGTGATCACCGGCGTCTCGAGCCGCAGCAGCCGGGCCTGCTCGGGGGTCGAGGCAAGCAGGTTTCCCTCACAGCCGATCGTGGTGATCATCGAGGTGATGATCTCCTCGCGGATCGCGTCGAGCGGTGGGTTGGTCACCTGCGCGAAGAGCTGCTTGAAGTAGTTGGAGAGCAGCTGCGGCCGGTCAGAGAGCACGGCCAACGGCGTGTCGTTGCCCATCGAGCCGATCGGCTCGGCGCCGTCGGTGGCCATCGGCGCGAGGATCACCTTCAGGTCTTCGAGCGTGAAGCCGAAGTTTCGCTGCAGTTCGACGAGGCTCGAGTGCTCGCCCGCCACGCCGGCGGCCCGCCAGGGGTCGAGGGCGTGCGCATGGGCGTCGGCCTTGCCCTTCAGGAGCAGTTCGGAGGGCTCGACCGCGCGGCTCTTGGTGACGTCCTCGACGTGGGCCGGGTCGGGGAGCGAGTCGAGCCGCACCTGATTCGCCGACACCCACTGCCGCCAGGGCTTGTCGGTGGCAAGCTTCCGCTTGATCTCGTCGTCCTCGACGATCCGGCCTTCCTTCGTATCCACGAGGAACATCCGGCCGGGCCGCAGCCGGCCCTTGCGGACCACCTCGCCTGCCGGGAGTTGGAGCACGCCCGCCTCGCTCGCCATCACCACGAGGCCATCCTTCATTTGCCACCAGCGGCCGGGCCTCAGGCCGTTGCGGTCGAGCGTGGCACCAATCCGCACACCGTCGGTGAAGGCGAGCGCCGCCGGGCCGTCCCAGGGCTCCATCAGGCAGGCCTGAAACTCGTAGTAAGCCTTGAGGTCATCGGCCATGCTCTCGTGACCGCTCCACGGCTCGGGGATCAGCATGCTCACCGCCTCCTCGATCGGCCGGCCGGCGAGAACGAGGAGTTCCAGCACGTTGTCGAAGGTCGCCGAGTCGCTGCCCCCCTCGCGGATCACCGGCTTGATCTTGTCGAGGTCGGGGC
>JBBAVQ010000361.1:0-2817 GCA_040397625.1 Pirellulales bacterium
TGGTCGCCGATGCCAAGGGGAGCGATGCGGGAGCCATGCGGCAGTGCATCGACCTCCTGCGGCGGAAGGGAAGCCCGATTGCCGTTTTGCTCGGCAGCGTCGAGGGCGACAAGGTGACGCTCGTCGCCGGCATCTCCCGCGAACTCGAAGAGAAGGGACTCTCGGCCGGCAACTGGATCAAGGACCCGGCGACAGTCGTCGGCGGCAAGGGGGGCGGCAGGCCCGACCTCGCCCAGGCCGGCGGAAAACTCGTCGACCAACTGCCGGCCGCGCTCGCCGCGGCCCGGCAGTCGATCGAACGGATGCTCGGCGGGTGAGGCTCAGCCGGCGAGCTTTTCGACGGCCGCGATCGCGGCGTCGTAGTCGGGCTCGCTCGCCACTTCCTTCACCACCTGCGCGTACTGCACGACGCCCTTGGCATCGAGCACGAACACGGCGCGGGCGAGGATCTTGAGCTCGTCGATGAGCACGCCGAAATCGCGGCCGAACGCCCGGTCCATGTAGTCGCTGCCGCTCCGCATCGCCTTGATGTCTTCGGCGCCGCAGAAGCGGTTCATGGCGAAGGGCAGGTCGAGGCTCACCGTCAGGGCGTTGATCTTGTCGCCCAGCGCTGCGAGCCGCTTGTTGAAGGTCTTCGTCTGCACCTGGCAGACGGGGGTGTCGAGCGACGGCACCACGCTGATGATCGTCGGCTTGCCGGCCACGTCGGCATTGGTGATGTGCTGCATCCCGTTGGGGCCGAAGGAGGCGAGGTCGAATGCCGGCGCGGCGGCCCCGACCTTGATCTCCTCGCCGGCGAGGGTGAGCGGGTTGCCTTTGAAAGTGACGGCGCCGTGACGGCCCATGGACGAGTCTCCTGCGGTTGGGGGAACTGGAAGATGGCAGTATTGCTGTCATGTCGCCCGCGGCAAGCCCGCCCAGGTGTCCGTGCGGGTAGGGCGGCCGCCCGCCGGGGGGCTCGGCCTCCGGGCTTGCCAAAATCCGGATAGTGGGCCAATCATGCGGGCATTGGGGGGTCGGTGGGCGGCACGCCGCCAACCGGGGCGAAACACGGGCGAAATGGACTTCGCGATCACTTCACTATCTACGGAGGGTTGTGTCATGCACGCGTCACAGTTCAAGGGGACGAGTCAGGTTCCGGGGGCCGATCGGGCGGGTCAAGCGTCAGCCGTCGCGGCGACGCATCGGGTCCACGACTGGGGCGTGGCGGTCGAGCGCGGTCCCGACTGGCTGTTCCTGCGGCTGCAGGAGGACGGCGAGGCGTCGGACGGCGAGGGCCACCCGCTGGCCGAGCGGCTCTGGGGTATGATCCGGGCGAACCGCGCGCATCGCGTGGTGTTGGAGCTCGACCGGGTGGACGCCATCGACGACACACTCATCGGGGCGATCGCCGACGTCGGCACACGGCTGCGCGGCGACGGCGGATTTGTGCGCGTCTGCGGCCTGTCGGAGCCGAACCTCGAGCGGCTGCGGTCGTCGGGGCGAGCGGACGGGCTGCCCCACTTCGAGTCGCGGACGGCGGCCGTCGGGCCACGGTGTGGAGCGGCGCCGTGAGGGCTGTCGGTCGTTTCGGCCAGATGCTCGGTCTCACCATCCCCGCCCTTGCGGTAGTGATGGAGTTGAGCGGCCGGATCACGTCGGGGCCGATGCTCGGCATGCTGGTGTTTTCGGTATGCTGCTTTGTGATCGGGCGGATCCTCGAAGGCTATGCAGGCTCGTGAGGGGCCGGGTGCCGCCCGCCGTCTCCATGAGGCCGCCGTGCTCACGCCCCTGATCCTGTCCCCCATCTATCGCACCTACCTCTGGGGCGGTCGCCGCTTCGAGACCACCCTCGGCCGGATCCTGCCCGGCGAGGGCGTCTACGCCGAGTCGTGGCAGCTCGTCGATCGGGGCGCCGACCAGAGTGTGGTGGCCGCTGGTCCGCTCGCGGGCACCACGCTCGGCTCGCTCGTGTCGACGCGGGGCAGGGAGCTACTCGGTCGCCACGCCCCGCAGCGGGCATTTCCGCTGCTCTTCAAGTTTCTCGATGCCTGCCAGGACCTCTCGGTGCAGGTGCATCCCGACGATGAGCGGGCCGCCCGCCTGGGCACGCCCGACCTCGGCAAGACCGAGGCGTGGTATGTGATCGACGCCGTGCCGGGCAGCCGAATCTACGCCGGGCTCAAGGATGGCGTCACGCGGGAGATGTTTGCCGCGGCGCTCCGGGCCGGCCGCTGCGACGAGGCGATCCACTCCTTTCCGGTGAAGGCCGGCGACTGCGTGTTCATCCCCGCCGGCACGGTGCATGCGATCGGCGCCGGGTTGCTCGTGGCCGAGATTCAGCAGTCGAGCGACGTGACCTTTCGTCTCCACGACTGGAATCGCGTCGGCCCTGATGGCAAGCCCCGTGCCCTGCACGTCGATGAAGGCCTCGAGGCGACCACGCGGCTCGGGCCGGTCGATCCGGTAACGCCTACGGCGACGGCCGATGCGGCGGTGCGCCGGCTGGTGGCCTCCGACTACTTCGTGTTCGACGAGGTTGCTCCCGACGGCTCCTGGGAGGTCGGCGGCGACGAGGGCTGTCACTTCGTGGCGGTGATCGGAGGCGAGGCAGCCCTCGAGGATCGCTGGAGTTTGCCGCCGCTTCGCGTCGGTGACTGCGTGCTCCTCCCGGCCTCGATCGGTCGGCAGCGGTTGACGGCGACGGCCCGCGACGGAGTGGCGGCGAAACTCCTCCACGTCTCGCTGCCCTGACGCGGCCGCCGGCCATGCTGGGTACACGTGCAGCCCCTCGCTGCCTCTTCTCGTAGCGCAGGTTTTCAACCTGCGTGTCTTCCC
>JBBAVQ010000362.1:0-2786 GCA_040397625.1 Pirellulales bacterium
CGCTGCCCCCCTCGCGGATCACCGGCTTGATCTTGTCGAGGTCGGGGCCAAACACAGGATGGGCGAGCATGCTCTCGCGGGCATGCATCCAGTTGGTGTTGCCACGGACGGTGTTGATCTCGCCGTTGTGGGCGATGTAGCGGAAGGGGTGGGCGAGGTCCCAGGTCGGAAAGGTGTTGGTGCTGTACCGCTGGTGGACCAGTGCGAGCGCCGACGTCACCCGCGGATCGGAAAGGTCGGGGTAGTACTTGCTCACCTGGTCGGCGAGCAGCAGGCCCTTGTAAATCAGCGTCTTGGACGAGAGCGAGCAGACGTAGCAGAAGGCCTGCTCGACGAGGCCCTGCTTCCCGATCTCGATCCCGAACCGCTTGCGGGCGACGAACAGCTTCCACTCAAAGTGGTCGCGGGCCACCTTCGCGCCGCGGCCGATGAAGGCTTGGCGAACGACCGGCTCGACCTCGCGGGCCGTGCCGCCGATCGAGCGGTTGTCGGTGGGCACGCTTCGCCAGCCGAGAAACACCATCCCCTCCTCGCGAACCACCTTCTCGAAGAACTGCTCGGCGGTCTCACGGTCGCCTTCCGACGGCGGCAGAAAGACGTTGCCGACAGCCCAGTCGCCGGGCGCCGGGAGCTTGATGCCCGCCTGCGGTGCGACGGCCGCGAAAAACTCATGCGGGGTCTGCATCAGGATGCCGGCGCCGTCGCCGGTGAGCGGATCGCAGCCGCAGGCCCCACGATGCGTGAGGTTTTCGAGGACCTCGAGCCCCTTCCGCACGATCTCGTGGCTCTTCACGCCGTGCATGTTGACCACGAATCCAACGCCGCAGGCGTCGTGCTCGTTGGCGGGGTCGTAGAGCCCCTGCTTCGGGGGAAGACCGGGCTTCGGGCTGCCGGAAAGTCGCGTCATGGCGATACTCGTGCGTGCTGCGAGGAAAACGTGCGGGTGAGGTGTCGCGGCGACGTGCCGCGAGCCTTGTGGGTCGGGATTGTCAGTGGTTTTCGGCCGGGGTGGCGGCCATGGTGTCGACGTCGCGGGCGTGGCCGTGAAGCAGTTCGATGAACCGCTGAACGGTGGGTGCCAGGGGCTTGCCGCGGGCATGAATGATGCCCAGCGGGCGGATCAGGTCGTCCCCGGCGAGACGGACCATCGAGAGCGTGCCGGCGGCGAGTTCGCGGCCCACGGTGGGCTCGGGGAGCAGGGCGATCCCGGCGTCGATCTCGACGGCTCGCTTGATGGTTTCGATGTTGTCGAACTCCATCACGACGACCGGTTCGGCACCATGGGCCGCAATGGCGCGGTCGAGCTCGTGGCGGATCACGAGGTCGCTGTCGAACGCGACCATCCGCTCGCCGTGAAGTTCGGCGAGCGAAGCCTGAACGCGGCCAGCAAACGGATTGCCCGGGGCACAGACGAGCACCATCGACTCCTCGCGCCACGGCTCCGCCTCGATCGTCCGCGAGCTGCGCGGGTAGCTCACGATGCCGATGTCGGCCTGTCCCTCCTCGACCGATTCGAGCACGCGGTCGGGGTGGAGATACTCCAATCGCACGTTCGCCTTCGGGTGCCGGCTCATGAAGTCCTGCACGTAGCGGCTCATGTGATGCAGGCCTACGGAGTAGATCGCCGCCACGCGCACGCGGCCCGCCACCTCGTCGTGGAGCGTGCGGACCTGATCCTCGAGCGCATCGTAGGAGGTGATGATCTTTCGGCACCCGTCGTAGAACGCCTGGCCCTCGCGGGTTGGCGAGAGCGGCCGCTTCGACCGCTCGATGAGCCGCACGCCGAGGTGGGCCTCCAACTGGCCCACCACCTGGCTGGCCGACGACTGCGAAACGCCATGGTCGGCGGCAGCTTTCGAGAAGCTGCGCCGCGAGATGATGTCGCAGAAGATCTTCAGAGACTTTAGGTTCACCGGAATCCGCAAAAAGCGGGCCGAAAACGCTGTTCCGCCTCATCCCTGATTACAAAAACGAATGATGCCGCCATGCATCATTCGGATATCGAATACAGGATAGTCGCCTGCGTCGGGGCGTCAAGCAGGGCACTCTTCCCGTCGCCCAGGTTTTCAACCTGGGTCCAGCGACGCACTCGCCCCATCTTTCCCAGGCGGAATTCCCTGCACAACCGGCATATCCGGACCCGATTTTGATGTCGGGTCACTATGCGCGCCTTTGGACTGCTTCAGCGAGCCTTGCTGCTGGTCTGCTTCTTGCAGCCCGCGTGGTGCCTCGCCGCGCATGAGTCTTCCGAGGCGTGGGATGAACCTGCCGAGGTGTGGGACGAGCCCGCCGAAGTGGCCGAGCCGGGTGTCGAGGAAGCGGGGTATTTCCAAGACGCGATCCCGTTCGACGACCCCGCTCAGGAAGCCCTCGTGCAGGCCCTCGTCGATCAGGCTGTCGCCGCCCGGCTCGCCGGCATTCCCCACCCCCGCTACATCCCGGCCACCGACCTGGCGCCTCCGATGGGCCTCTTGTTCTTGAAGACCGACCCACGGCGAGGTGAGTTTCCCTTCGGCATGGCCCTCGGCGGATACATGCAGCTTCGCTGGTTCGAGTTTGCCCGCGACGCCACCTCATGGACCGACAACGCCTCGATCACGCGGCCGATCAACAACATCAACACGTTCAACATCAACCGCTTTCTGCTCTCCTTCCACGGCCACGTGGTCGATGAGCGGCTGGTCTACAACTTCGCCCTCTTCGGCACCACCAACGTTGGCGTGCGGTCGGGCGTGGTGCCGATCGGCCTGGCGGGCTGGAAGTTCAGCGAGGCGGCCACCGTCGGT
>JBBAVQ010000363.1:0-2747 GCA_040397625.1 Pirellulales bacterium
AAAACCTGTGCTACGGTGAGTCACAGGTTGAAAACCTGCGCTATGGTGATCCACAGGTTGAAAACCTGTGCTACTTGGCGGGTCGCGGCAGGCCGGCGGCGTCGAGCACGACGGCACGCGTCTCGATCGCCACCGGTTCACCCTTCGCGACGGTGAGCTTCACCACCCAGCCGGTCCACTCCGGCGGATCGCAGGGATAGTAGTCGAAGACGAAGTTGCCAAGGCTGTAGACAATTGGGGCGCCGCGGTACACGTCCACCGTCTGCGTGACGTGCGGATGGCTGCCGATCACCGCCGCCGCGCCGGCGTCAATTATCCTGCGTGCGAAGGCCCGGTCGGCCTCCAGCGGACCAGCCACGAGTTCGTCACCCCAGTGAACGAACGGTACGACCACATCTGCCTGCTTCCGTGCCGCCGCGATGTCGGCCAGCAGGTCGGCCTCGCGGAGCGGAGCCACGCCCGGGGTCGCATCGGTCGCGGCGTAATCCGCCGCGCGAAAGCCGTTGGCCGCGAGGATCGCGATCCGCAGGCCGTCTTTCTCCAGCACGAATGGCTGCCGGGCCTCGGCGAGCGTGCGGCCGGCCCCGAACCGGCCGATCTTCTCGCGATCGAGAATGTCGAGGGCCGCGACGAGGCCCTCCGGACCGAAGTCGAAGGCGTGGTTGTTGCCCAGCGACACCCCCGTGAAGTACCGCTTGAGAAAACGCGGCGAGTCTTCGGCGGCCCGAAACACATAGGCCTTGTGTGCCAGTTTTCCAGCTCGGCCAAGCACGCATTCGAGGTTGCCGATCGTGAAGTCGGCATCGAGAAGAAGGTCGGCGCAGGCGGCGAACGGATCGCGGCCGGAAGCGATCGCATGCCCGGGGCCGTTGTCGAGCATCACGTCGCCGACGAACACCACCGAGGCGGTGCCCGCAGGCGACGCCTTCCGCGACGGGCCAGTCGTCTCATCAGCCCATGCAGACACTGTCGCGAGCAGGACCATCGACACGCAGAACAGGAGATCGCGTCGCATGCTGCCCTCGCTCAGTGCTGTGCAGGCCGGTACCACACGCCGCGGAGCCAGTCGGCGATGAGGTCGATCTGCTCTCGGGAGAGAGGCGCAACCGCGCCCTCGGCCGCCTTGCCGAAGCTCGGCATGCGGTCATTACGGTCGCCGTAGAACCGCTCGTGCGTGGGATCGGAGATGATCCCCACGAGCCAGTCGCGGCCGGCCCAGCCGTTGAGGTCGGGCGCGGCTCCGAGGTCGGTGCCGTTGCCGCGGAAGGCGTGGCAGCCGCCACAGCGGTCACCCGCGGCCACGAGTTCGCGGCCCTTCTCCACGAGGCCCGCGATCTCCTGCGGCACCGGCCGGCCCGCCTCCGCCGCCATCGCGGCGACCACGGCATCGATGTCGCCCTTCGGCCAGGTGGCCTCATCGGTGAGATCGTCGCGGACGAACGACACCATGTCGCCCTCCTTGTGGGCCGTGTTGCCGAAGTAGGCCGGCCCAGCCACCTGATTGGCATCGAGGAGGCCCCGCATCCAGGCGTCCGAGCCGAAGCCGTGGAGGTTGGCAGCCGACGACTTTGCGATCACGGCTTCGGCGTCGGGGGCGAGCGGGTCGACGTGGGCGTGGCAGCTCCCGCAGTGCTGCGCGAAGAGCCGCGGCCCCTGCGCGAGCGGATCGTGACGGACCAGCTCGAGCATGCCGGCGGGCGGAATCCGCTCCGGCCGGCCGGCGAGTTCCACCGCTCGTGCGGCGTCGGCCTCCGCGAGTTTCACGGCGTCGAGATAGGCCTGCGAGCGGCGGACCTTCTCGAGGGTCTTCCATTGCCGCTCGATCGCGGCCGCCTTCGTGCGGTCACCGCCGAGCGCGGCGACGAGTTTGGCGGCGTCGCCCCCGGTCTGGTCGTGGAGCTTCTCAGCTTCGGCGAGCGACGCCCGGTTTACCCACAGGGCGGAGTAGTCCTCGTTGAGCGCCATCGCCGTGAGCAGGCCGACCCCGGCGAGGATCGCCAGCGTGAAGGCCACGTTAAACCGATGTCCAAGACGCCAGTTGCCCACGATCGGCATCAGGGCCAGCGCGGTCATGATCAGGCCGGGCACGACGATCGCCCCGAAGAACTCGCCCGTCGCCCCCCAGCCCTCGAACACCTTCAGGAACTGAAAGAGGAACAGGAAATACCACTCAGGCCGGGCGGCGGCGTAGGGGAGCGAGGGATCGGCCGGGGCGCCGAGTTCGGCCCCGAGGTGCCCCGGATGCACCACCTCGCCGGCGAGCATCGCCCGCAGCGCCGGCATGAGGATCACGCCGAGGATCACAGCCATCACGGCGAGCATCGCCACCGCGTCCTTGAGCACCTGATCGGGCCAGAACATCGCGTCGGGCTTCGTGATCGGCTGCTTCGCGTGGAGGCCATGCTTGCGGAAGACGGCGAGGTGGACGACCAGGAACAGCACGAGCGTGGCCGGCAGGAAGCCGGCGTGCAGGGCGAAGAACCGCGTGAGCGTGTGGTGGCCATACTCCGGGCCGCCGATCACGAGCTGTTGGAGCGACGGGCCGACGAACGGCACGATCCCCGCGAGGTTCGTGGCCACGATCGTGGCCCAATAGCCTTTTTGGTCCCAGGGGAGCAGGTAGCCCGTCAGCGCCATGCCGAGCACGAGCATCATCAGCACGAGGCCGAGCCAGAAGTTGACCTCGCGGGGAGCCTTGTAGGCGCCGTCGATCACCACCTGCAGCAGATGGAGCGCGAGCAGCACCA
>JBBAVQ010000364.1:0-2741 GCA_040397625.1 Pirellulales bacterium
TTACGGCGTTACGCTTCCTGGGCGGGCCGTACGCCTTACGGCGTTACGCTTCCTGTCCAGAAAGCCCAATCGCGTAAGCGATGGGGGCAGCGGCCAGGAGAGCGTCTCCTGCTCCACTCAGTTCGCAGCCGCGTTCGACCACGTGCTGAAGAGGTCGCCACGCTTGATCCGCGCGGCGTCTTCCCGCATCACGTCGGGTGTGCGGCGGGTCATCCGGACCGTCTTGCGGTTGTGCCGCCAGGTGCGGGTGTGGGCCTGAGCCACTGGACCGCTGCCCGGAGGCGCCGTGACGATCGTTGGTGGTGCTGCGAACACGCCGCCGGCGTGGAGGGCCGCGGCGAGAACGAGCACGATCGCGGTGCGAGAGAGAATCACTTCGCGGCCTTCTCGTCGGGGAGTGGTTCGAGCGTGAGCGGATCCCGCAGCGGCAGGTGCTTCACCTCGCCGCCGAAAAACTCCTTCATCGTCGCCCGGCCCTGGAGATCGCCCTTCGCGATTTCGTCCCAGTCGCCGACCACGAGGATCGCCATGGTCGCGGGATCGAGGTGCTTCTTCGCCACCCGCTGGAGATCCTCGCGGGTCACGGCAGCCACCTTCTGCCGAAAAGTCTTCCAGTAGTCGGCCGGCCGCTTCGTCCACTCGTCGTTGACGAACACGCGGAGCATCTGCGGCTTGCTCTCAAACTGCCGCGGGAAGGTCTCGATCACGCTCTTCTTGGCGGTGTCGAGTTCGTCTTCGGTAACGAGTTCGTCGCGGACGCCCTTGATCTCGTCGAGCACGATCTTCGTGGCCAGGGCCACCGTGGCATTCTTGCTCTCGAAGCCGGCCTTGAAGTCGCCGGGATAATCGACCTTGGGCTGCAGCATCGAGCGGACCGAGTAGGCGAGTCCCTCATTGCTCCGCACCTTCTGCATCAGGCGGCTGGTGAATCCGCCTGCGCCGAGGATCTCGTTGAGCAGCACCAGCGGAATCGCGTCGGGATCGTCGCGGGTGATGCCCCGGGAGCCGATCAGCACCTTGCCCTGCGGGATGTCCTTGGGCACGTGGTAGAGGCCGGGAGCGAGCTTCGCCGTCGGCGGTGTGGGCGGCGGGGCCAGTTCGCCCCGCTCCCAGCCGCTGAAGGCCTTCGAGAGCTTGGCGAGCATCTCCGGCTCCTCGAAGTCGCCCGACACCGCCACGATCGCGTTGCCCGGGTGGATGATCCGCTTGTGCATCGCGGCGAGCCGGCCACGGTCGATGGCGGCAACGGTGGTGGCCGTTGGCTCGGCCCCCTCGAAGTGCTCGGGGCCGTAGATCAGCCGCTTCCACTCGCGGCCGATGATCGACGCGGCATCGTCGTTTCGCTGCTTGAGACCCTCGAGGACGCGGGCCTTGCCCGTGGCCAGACGGTCCTCATCGAAGCCCGGCGTCCGCAGCATCTCCACGAACAGGGCGAGGCTCTCGTCGAGGTTGCTCTTCAGGCAGTTCATCGTGGCCACGGTGAAGGTTTCGTTGGCCGAGACACCCACCTCGGTGGCGAGAAAATCCAGAGCCTCGTCGAACTCGCTGGGTTTCTGCTTCGCCGTGCCTCCCTCTCGGATCATCCGCGCGGTCATCGAGGCGAGGCCCGGGACGTCGGCCGGATCGAGCGACGAGCCGCCGCGGAACGTGACCGACACCGTGACCAGCGGAAGTTCGTGCGACGGCGCCAGGTAGGCGATGGTGCCGTCTGGCAGTGTGCGGCGGAAGGTCTTCGCATCGGGCGGCTCGAAGGCGAGCGGCTCGAAGGTGATTTCCTCCGGACGCTTCGGGAGCGCCGGCCTCGCAGAGGATGTGGCCGTGGGCTGTGTGGCCGATGGGGCCGCGGTGGCCGGCGCCGGCGCGAGGGTGGCGACGAGCAGGGCGACGGCTACGGATAGGCGAATGATCATGGATGGTCCGTGAGGGGTGGTTGCTGGTGAAGCCGGCGGCGGTCGTGGGTTACTCCGCCTTGCGGCGGTAGGTCGCGACGCTGCGGTTGGTGTCTTTGAAATACTTGTTCGCCACGCGGCGGATGTCGGCGGCGGTGACGGCCTCGTATTTCGCGGGGCCCTCGTTGATCTCGCGCCAGTCGAGCACCGCCTCGGAGAAGGCGAGTTGCACGAACAACGACATGTTGTTCTCGAGCTTCCGGTAGTTCTGAGCGGCCACGCGGTTCTTCACCTTGCGGAGTTCGCGTTCGGGGAGGTCCTCGGCCTGGAGCTTCGCGAGCTCCTCGTACCACGCCGCCTCGAGCTGCTCGGGCGTGGCTTCGCCGCGGGCCTGGGCGGACATGGCGAACAACCCTGCGTATTTCCGCGTGTCGCTCATCGCCTGGGCGCCGGCCGCGATGCCCCGCCCCTCGACGAGCCCCTTGTAGAGCCGCCCGGTGCGGTCGTTGAGAATCTCGGCGAGCATGTCGAGCGGATAGGAATCGACGTGGCCGGCGGGCACCGTGTGGTAGCGGACCTCGACCGACGGCGGGACGTCGCCCACCGCGTTCATCCGCTGCTCCGCGAGCTGCTCGACTTCGAGCGTGACGACCGGCGGCGGAGCAGTCTTGCCCGGCTCAAGCCGCGAGAAGTAGTTGGTGATCAGCCGCTTCGCACGGACGGGATCGAAGTCGCCCACGAGGATGCCGACGAGGTTGCCGGGGCGGTAGTAGATGTTCCAGTAGTCCTGCGCCTGATCGAAGGTGTAGCTGTTGAGGTCGCTCGGCCAGCCGATCACGGGCCACGAGTAGC
>JBBAVQ010000365.1:0-2734 GCA_040397625.1 Pirellulales bacterium
GCGGGGCCCGCGTGCTGCTCGCCCTCGGCGACAGCGTGACCACCGATCACATCTCCCCCGCCGGCAGCATCGCCAAGACCAGCCCCGCGGGCACGTTCCTGATCGAGCACGACGTGCCGCCGGCCGACTTCAACAGCTACGGCGCCCGTCGCGGCAACGACCGCGTGATGACCCGGGGCACGTTCGCCAACATCCGCATCCGTAACCTGCTCGTGCCGGGTACGGAAGGGGGTGTGACGAGGCTTCTGCCGGGCAGCGACGTGCTGCCGGTCTACGACGCGGCCGTGAAATACCGGGCCCAGGGCACGCCGCTCGTGGTGCTTGCCGGCACGGAATACGGCACCGGCAGTTCCCGCGACTGGGCAGCCAAGGGCACGATGCTCCTCGGCGTGCGGGCGGTGCTGGCTGCGAGCTTCGAGCGGATCCATCGCTCGAACCTGGTGGGCATGGGCGTGCTCCCACTGGTGCTGCCGGAGCCGTGGCAGCAGTTGGGCCTCACCGGCGAGGAGACGTTCGACATCCCGTTCGAGGGCCTGGCCCCGAGGTCCACCGTGGTCGTCAAGGCCACGTCGACCGATGGGACGATCCGGGAGATTCCGTGTCTCGTGCGGATCGACACGCCGGTGGAACTCGACCAGTTCCGCGCGGGAGGAATCCTGCCGTTCGTGCTGCGGAAGCTGCTCGCGGGATGACCAGCGGGTGCCGTGGGTGCGGGCAGCCAAGCAGCACCTCCGCGGGGCCGCAAACTCGTTTCCAGCGGAACACTTTTCCGCGCGGACAGTTTCGGCCGCTGGTTTTTTCACGCCGAGGGCTTGCGGCGGCTGTTGGTTTCGGAGCGTTCCCGTATAGTGAGGCTCGCGGGTGCAGGCATGGCGGCGTCCCGCTGAACGAACTGTCACGGAGGGCTCCCAGATGGCGGTAGACATCCTTGAGTCGGGCGTCCGGTTCACGGCCTTCGCCGCCGGGGCGACCCCTGTCCGCGAGCGTCCCAACGCCCATGGCCGCGGGGCGATCGCCGAGGTGGTGCTCGAGGCCCTCGAGCGGGTCCGGCCGGCCGGTGGCCGGCAGAGGCTGTCGTCACACTCGCTGATCGCCGACGCCGGTATCGATTCCGACCGCTTCCTCGACGCGATCAACTGGCTCGAGGGTCGCTATCAGATGCGGTTTCACGCCTCGTGGCTGACCGGCATCCGGACCTGCGGCGATCTCATGCAGCGGGTGGCCGACCACATGTTCGACGCCGCCGACCGGGCCACCAGCAGGGGCGTTTCGGCCGAACCGCTGCCCCGGCAGCCCGCGGCGGCAGCCGGCGACGACGCCTGGCCCGAGTGCCGGGCCCTCGAAGACAGGTTCGCCGCCCTCGACGCGGCTGGGCTGGAAAGCCCGTTTCTGCTCGCCAACGAGCGGGTCGAAGGACGCTCGGCCACGATCCGCGGCCGCGAAACGATCGCCTACACGAGTTTCGACTACCTCGGCCTCGCTGGTCACCCTGACGTGACGCGGGCAGCCAAGGATGCGATCGACCGGTTTGGGTGCAGCGCCTCGGCCAGCCGGATGGTCGGCGGCAACAACACGGTCCTCGACAACCTCGACGCCGAACTCGCCGACTTCATCGGCACCGAGCGGGCGGTGATGTTTCCCTGCGGCTTCGGCACCAACGCCTCGGTGTTCGGCCACCTCTTCGGCGCGGGCGACCTGATCCTCTACGACGAACTCGCCCACGCGAGCATCGTGCAGGGGGCAGCGCTCTCCAAGGCCGGCAAGCGGCCGTTTCGCCACAACGATCACCGTCAGCTCGACGGCCTGCTGCGCGATCTCCGCTCCCAGTACCGCCGGGTGGTGGTCGCCATCGAAGGCGTCTACAGCATGGACGGCGACTACCCCGACCTGCCGAAGTTCCTGGAGGTGAAGCGGCGGCATGACGCCCTGCTCTACGTGGACGAGGCCCACTCGATCGGCACCATGGGCCCGGAAGGCCGCGGCATATGCGACTTCTTCGGCGTGGACGCCCGCGAGGGCGACCTCTGGATGGGCACGATCAGCAAGGCGCTCGGCGCCCAGGGAGGCTACCTCGCGGGCCCGGAGCGATTGATCCGCTACCTGGGGCACACGACGCCCTCGTTCGTGTTCTCCACGGCCTGCTCGCCGGCCAACGCCGCGGCGGCGCTCGAGGCGATCCGGGTCATCCGTCGGGAGCCGTGGCGGCTGGCTCGGCTTCGCGAGCGATCCGATCTGTTTCTCAAGCTCTGCGCCGACATCGGCCTCGACACGGGCACGAGCGGCGACACGCCGGTGATCCCGGTGATCCTCGGCAGTTCCACGCGGGCCATGCAGGTCTCGCAGCGGCTGCTCGAGGAGGGCATCAACGCCCGGCCGATCCTCTATCCAGCGGTCCGTGAGTCAGCGGCGCGGGTGCGATTCTTCATCACCTGCGAGCACACCGAAGAGCAGATCGTTCAGACGGTCGAGACGCTCGCCCGCGTCGCCTGCGAATCGCGGGGGTAGCGAGGTTCCCCCTGAGCCGTGCGCGGCTGCCTCTAAGAGCCCAACGCCGTAAGGCGTGGGGGCGTCCAAACCGGAGGTGGCCTCTTCTCGGTCGCGCCCGAGGCCTTACGGCCTTCGGCTTGGACGGGCGGTCATCCGCTGCCTGTGAAAGCCCAACGCCGTAAGGCGTGGGGTGCGTCCAAACCGGAGGTGGCCTCTTCTCGGTCGCGCCCGAGGCCTTACGGCCTTC
>JBBAVQ010000366.1:0-2721 GCA_040397625.1 Pirellulales bacterium
ATCGTGTTCTCGCGGGCCACGCTCTCGGGGAGCAGCTGCACCACCTCCTCCGGCACGGCGATATCGGCGAGGCTCACAAACTTGAGGCGATGCGTTTTGGCGAGCGCCTTCATCACCTTCTCGGCCGGCGCATAGCCGAGGCGAACGACTTCGTCGTGCACCTTCTTGCCGGATGAGCCGGCGACCCGCAGCGCCTCCGCGAGCTGCTCGGCGGAGACGATGCCTTCGGAGACGAGGAGCTGGGAGAACGCGTCGGGTGGCATGGGTGCGGGAGGGGCGGGGAGGCAGGCGGTCGCGGGCTGGGTGGTTGCCGTCAGGCGGAAGGCGGCTGCTCGAGAAACGTGTCGGAGTGCTCGTAGCCCGGCGCACAGGTGCAGAGGAAGACGAGTTCGCCGGGCCCGGTGTTGCGAATGGTATGGCGGACGCCAGGGGGGATCGCGATCGCGTCACCCGGGCCGACGGGTCGAGAGTCGTGACCGAGGGTCATGTCGGCCGAGCCCGAAAGGATGTAGTAGATCTCCTCGGTCACGGCATGGTGGTGGGGCGTGGTGGCACACCCCGGGCCGAGCCGGGCCTCCGCCAGGCTTTGCTTGCGAATGGCCGAGTTGCGGTGGGCGAGGAGCTCGCGGATCGTGGAGCCATCCACCGTGGTAAACGGCGGCGCGTCTTTCTGGTTGACGACATCCATCGGCATCGACGTGCTTTCCCCGGCCGGCGAACGTTTGGCTTCTCCCCCCAAAGATAACAGACGGTGGGGGACGCCGGCACAGGTTGAAAACCTGTGCTACTGGGGCGGGCCGAGGGCGGGCCGCCAGAAGTGCAAGATGGCAGGCGGGACGGGGCGGCTCTCCCAAGGGCCCAAGGGCAGATCCAAGGGGTCAAGCGAAGCGTCGCCCTCCACGGCAACCACGCTGCCCGGCGGGGCGGCGCGGCCCACCACGTCGATCAGTGTCAAAAGGTCGCTGCGGCGAGGGTGATCGACTCCAAAAAATGCCCACGGGGGCGACACGAACACGATCCACGGCAGGTCATGGGGCAGGTCTGGCATCCGCCGCGACCAGAGCAGGACGTCGCCGGCGCGGATGTCGCAGCGATCGGCCACGCCGAGTTCGGCCGCCGAGCGGCGGATGGTGTCGGCGGTCGGAAAGTGGCGTTCCACGAAGACCGCCTTCGCGGCCCCGCGGCTGATCGCCTCGAAGCCGAGGGCCCCGGTGCCGGCGAAGAGGTCGAGGGCGAGGGCCCGACGGACGTCCGTGCCGAGCAGGTCAAAGAGCGACTCGCGGACGCGATCCTTCATTGGGCGGGTGCGGCCGTCAGGGCTGTGGGCCAGCCGGCGGCGTCGCAGGTCGCCGCCGATGATCCGCGGCGGACTGGTGGCCTCGGCGGCGTCGCTTTCCGCGGCGGCGGAATCGCGGCTCGGTCGGGCTGGGCGTCGCGGGGGGCGGGGCATGACGTGATTCCGGTTTTTTGGCTGTGAAAATGCTATCGTACCCCGATCCGAACCAGGAGAAACGATTGGCATGGACGCTCGCTGGATGAACGCGTGGAAACGAATCCCGGCCGCGGTGCTCGTGATCGCAGGCGGCTGGCATGGGCTCGTGGTTGGGGCTCAGGCGAAGCCCGACGCAGCCGCGGCCAAGGCGGAGTTTGACACCGCCGGCCGGGAACTGAAGGAGCTCGTCTCCGACATGACGGTCTTGCAGGCGCAGTATCACCAGCCCAAGGCTGACCGCGACGCCATCGAGGCCCGCTTCAAGGAGGCGAGCACGAAGGCTGTGGCCGCGAGCGAGCGGTTCGAGGCCGCGGCCCTCGCCCTCGCGGTGGCCGATCCGAGCAACGCCGAGGCGAAGCAGGTCACCGGCGAGGCGATCAAGGGGGCGGTGCGGGCCGACGCGCCCGAGGTGGCGCTCGAAAAAGCGAGCAAACTCCAGGAGGCCGGCGTGGCCGACGGCGACACGTGCCTCGTGGCGGCCACAGCGGCCATCATCGCTTCGCAGCTCGACGCCGCGACCGACTGGCTGGAACAGGCCAAGGCCAAGGGGGCGCGGAAGGACCGGGTTGGCGAACTCGAACAGGCGATCGAACGCGACCGGCTCAAGGTGGACGAGGAAATGGCGAAGCGGAAGGCCGACGCCGAGGCCGACGACCGCCCCCGGGTGAAACTCTCGACCTCCGCCGGCGACCTCGTGGTGGAACTCTTCGAAGACGAGGCCCCGAACACGGTGGCGAACTTTGTGAGCCTCGTGGAGAAGGGCTATTACGACGGCACGCCGTTCCATCGGGTGATCAGCGGCTTCATGGCCCAAGGGGGCGATCCCACGGGCACGGGCGGCGGTGGCCCGGGCTATGCGATCGCCTGCGAGGTTGATCGGCCGGGAACGCGCAAGCACTTTCGGGGCACGCTCTCGATGGCCCACGCGGGGGAGAATACCGGCGGCTCTCAGTTTTTCCTGACGTTCCGGCCCACCGAACACCTCGACGGCAAGCACACGGTGTTTGGCAGGGTGATCGAGGGGATGGATGCGCTGCCGCGGATCATGCGGACGATGGACGAACAGGGGCGGAGTGTCCCGGGGGTGGAGCCGGATAAAATCACGAAGGCGACGGTGCTGCGGAAACGGAACCATCCGTACGTGCCGGAAACGCTGCCAGCGGCCCAGCAGCGATAGGGCGTCGCGGGCCGTGTCGCCCACCCGTCGCACAGGTTTCCAACCTGCGGCA
>JBBAVQ010000367.1:0-2716 GCA_040397625.1 Pirellulales bacterium
CGCCGTAAGGCGTGGGGCGAGGCCAGGATGGAGCCACGATTCTTCCCAACGCCGTGAGGCGTGGGGCGAACCGCCACCAGGCGTTGCCTGCCACATGACTCGGCGACTGCCTTACGGCCGGTCGGCGGGTCCTCCTCACTCGATCGGTACCGTGACGGGCCAGCCCGGGTACTCCTCCGCGCGCCCTTCGCGGAACGTCGCGAACCGTGGCACGCAGTGAAAGGTCAGCGTGCCTGCGGGAAAGTTCCACTCGGCCGTGCCGAATCCATCGCCGCGTTTCCGCTTGTCGGCGGGATCCTCCGGGTTGGCGTAGGCGACCATCGTGAGCTTGTTGCCGAGGCCGTCTTCGTAGTCGCCCGTCCAGGGCAGCGGCGAGCCGGCGACAGGGTTCATGCCCGGTTGCTCGTCGAGCGGATGCCACCAGCGGCCGTAGACGGTGTTTACGATCGCGGGGGCCGTGAATGCGTACGGACCGTCGCGAAACCGGTCGATTCCGTGCTGCACGACCACGGCGAGGTGCTGATCGCCGCAGAGGTGCACCGCCCGGGCCTGCCGCAGGAGCCGCAGTGCCGCCTGGCGGCCCGACTGTGGCCAGCCGTTGCAGTCGAGGTCGGCCAGCAACCGGGCATCGACCTTGCCGTGCATGTGGACGGCGCCGCAGAACGCGGTCTGCGAGAGCACGGCCTTGGCCCGGATGCCGGCGGTGTCGCGGGACCAGCCGTCGAGCCAGTCCAGTTGCCGCCTGCCAAGAAGTTCGAGCCCCGGCAGGTCGATCGCCGCGCGATCGTAGGCGGGGTCGGTGATGTGGTCGGGCCGGGGGCCAAGCAGGGGGATGGTGCCCTGCGGCCCGGTCTTGAACTTCCGATCCTCGAGGATTGCGAGGTCGAGGCCGCCGAGCACGAGCCGAGTGAAATAGACGCTGATCCCCTGCTCCACCGGTTCCGGATCGACCGGGTCGGGCAGGTGCCAGGTCTGCTGCCGCTGCACCATGTTCACATAGGCGGCTGGGTAGTAGTAGCCGCCGTCGGAGCCGTTCGTATCGAACGCCCGCTTGCCCGCCGCACCCCACAGATTGGGATGACCGACGTCGTGGTCGTCGGGAATCGTGATCGTCGGCCGGTCGCGGAGCACCTCGCGGAACTGCAGGCCAAACTCAAGCCAGCCCACGGTGTGCTGCGTGTGGCGGTAGGTCTGGTCGCCCGCGAAAAAGAGCAGGTCGGGATCGACGGCCTTCAGGTTGGCGACGATCTCGTCCCGCGGGCCGCTCGTGCTCGACGAGTTGCAGGAGAGCACGGCAACGCAGAGCCGCTCCTTGTCGGCCGGATCGCGGCGGATCGTGCCCGCGAACGAGGCCTGGGCACCGTGCCGGACGCGGTAGGGGACCGTCTGTGACGCATCCCAGCCCTCAACGCGGAAGTGGCCGCTCCACCCGGGGTAGCGCACGGGGCTGCGGGCGACCTCCTCCCAGCCGGCGCCGCGATCGACCTCGAGCCACGCCACCATCGGCTCCCCGGGTTTCAGAGGGAAGAACTGCGCGGTCATCTTGAGCACGCCCGTTGCCGCGGAGGGCTTGAGGCTCACGGTGTAGACGGCGAAGGCGACGACATCGTCGCGGGGCACATCGAGTGGAAACGGGCGGGCCGCCTTCGCTCCCTGGCGGCCGTCGCCGGCACGAGCGTGGGAATCCGTCCACCAGTCTCCCGTGGCCCAGCCATCGAGCAGCGGCCACTCCACGCCGAACGGCGCAGGCTCGGTGGCGTCGGGCACCCGGGCGTCGGCTGTTGCTCCTGTCGGGGCGGCGTGTGAAACGCGGGCAGGCGCCCCAACGATGGCGACGAACGAGACCAGCAGCAACCACCGAAGAGACCGCGGGAGTGAGGGTCGGTTCACAGGTGCATCCGATCGGGCGTGTGGAGTTGGTACGGCATGGAGTACCCATGATTGTGTCATATGGGTCACACGTGCTCCTCGCGCGTCGTCGGGCCGCCGCAGTCACAGGTTGACACCCTGTGCTACGAGAGGCCGTCGCGACGCAGTCGCTCCCAGGCATCCCGCCATGCCGTCCAGGCGATCGGCGTCACCGGCACCAGCGCTTCCGCGTGCGGCGCCGCAGGGGCGTCGACGGACGAGAGGTGGGCGAACTCCGTCGGCGCCTCGTCTGCGGCTGCCAGTCGCTGGTAGCCGGTGAGGGCCAGCCGCACGGCGTCGCTGGCATCGGGGGGGAGCTCGTCGAGCCACCCCGACTCCACGATCTGCGACTCGATGGCGTCGCCGCGGCGCGTGAGCGTGAGGATGATCGGATGCCCCACCCCGCCTCCGCCGCCGACGCCGACGCCGACGCCGAGGGTGACGGTGACCCGATCGACCGAGAGCTGCACGGCGTCCACCGCGATGGTGAGCCCGCGGCAGGCTCCGGATCGGGTCAGGAGGCCGATCACGTCGCGGTCAAAAAACGTGGCGATGTCGTGCTCCAACTCGTGCCGCTGCCGCGCGACGCGACTGCTGCTCACAGCCGACTGGCGGGCATCTCTGGCATGGAGCCGACGCAGCCGCGCGAAGAGCCGCGGGATCGTGCCGGAGTGGAATCCCGGCATCAACAGCCGTCGCATCGTCTCGCCGTGGTGGCCAACGGGCACCGGCCGGAGCGTGGTCGGGCGATTTGCCGCGTAGAGCCGCCAGTTCTCCTTCAGCTCCCAGGCCAGGAAGCCGAACACGC
>JBBAVQ010000368.1:0-2673 GCA_040397625.1 Pirellulales bacterium
AAGCTCGAGCTCGACCTGATGGGGAGCCACCAGATGACCGAGCGGCAGGTGCTCGAGGCCGTGGTGGCCGAGGCGATCACGACCGTGTTCGAGGAATATGTCGAGGAACACGGCCTCGCCGAGATCGCGGCCGCCTTCCGCCAGGGCGCGAAGGTCGAGGTGGGCGACATGGTGCCGAGCGCGGCCTACGAAACGATCGTCGCGGACGTGCCGGCCGTCTGGCAGAAGGCCTTCGAGGTGAATGCTGCTCGGGATCCGGCGGTGCGGGCCAGTTGCATCGAGTTCGTGCTGGCTGGCCTCTATGCCACCGAGCGGATCAGCCGCCTGCAGTCGCATGGCCGCACGGTCTACGACACGGGAGGGTTTCGCTAGTGCCCACGCGCGACACGCTTGGCGGGATCGTTCACACGTACCAGCGGTACGACCCGGCACGGAGTCCGCCGCCGCGGCCGCCGGAGATCGACCTCGTCACGCCCGCGATGGAGCACCTCCTCGAGTTCGGCGACGGTTCTGAGTTGACGGAGGAGCAACTCGCCGACGCGATCGTGCTGTCTCCCGAGCAGATTCGCGGACTTGGGCCGTCGCTCGAATCGATCCGGCGGCGGCTCGAGGAGGCGCGGCGGAAGATTCTCGAAACCTACGAGACCGACGCGGTGCGGAAGCGGGCCCGGCAGCGGTTTCGCGACGCGGCCCAGCGAGCACAGCCGCCGGCGAAGTCGCGAGAGGGCTTCGCGAAGGCGGTTCGCGAGGAGCAGATCCGGTCGCTGGAGAGGCTCTGGTATGCGCAGGACGACGATCAGTCGCCGTTTGCCGGGCAGCTCGCGGGGCTGATCGATGTTTTGGGCGAGGTCTATCAGGTCGATGAACTCGCCGCGCGATGGACGTTCAGCGGCCGGCAAAAGCTCACGGTCCCCGAGGCCCTTGAAGTGAAGGAGCAGCTCGAGGAGATCGAGGAGCTGCTGCGGCAGATCGAGGAGGCGATGAAGACGGCCAAGGTCGCCCTGATCGACATGGAGGCGCTGGGCGAGTATCTCGAACAGGGGGAGCGGGACGAACTCGACCTGCTGCGGCGGCAGATCCAGGAAGCGGTCGAGCGGCTGGCCGCCGAGCAGGGGCTCCAGAAGACCAAACGCGGCTACGAACTCACGCCGCAGGCGCTGCGGCTGTTTCAGGGGAAGTTGCTGGAGCGGATCTTCGCCGACCTCGATCCGTCGCGGACCGGCCGGCACCAGGGGGACGTGCAGGGAGAGGGAGCGGTCGAGACGGTGCCGACGCGGCCCTACGAGTTTGGCGACTCGGTGGCCCACATTGACATTCCCGGGTCGCTCGTCAACGCGATGCTGCGGCGGGCGGGGGAGTCGGGCGGTGCGGCTCGCCCGCTGCGGCTCGACCCCCGCGACATCGAAGTGCACCGCACGCGGAACACGCCCAAGTGCGCGACCACGGTGGTCATGGACATGAGCGGCTCGATGCGCTACGGCGGGCTGCACGTGAGCGTGAAGCGGATGGCGCTGGCGCTCCAGGGGCTCGTGCTCCGGGAGTATCCGGGCGACTACGTGCAGTTCATCGAGATGGCGTCGTTTGCGAAGCCGCGGTCGCCGGGTGAGATCGTCTCACTGATGCCCAAGCCTGTGACGGTCTTCGACTCGGTTGTCCGCCTGCGGGCCGACATGGCCGATCCGGCGATCTCCGAGTCGGACGTGCCTCCCCACTTCACCAACATCCAGCATGCTCTGTCGCTTTCGCGGCAGCATCTCGCACGGCAGGACACGCCCAACAAGCAGGTGATCCTGATCACCGATGGGCTGCCGACGGCGCATTTCGAAGGAAGCCAGCTCTACTTGCTCTATCCGCCCCACCGGCGGACCGAGGAGGCCACGATGCGGGAGGCAGAACTCTGTCGCCGCGAGGGGATCATCGTCAACGTGTTCCTGCTCTCGGGCTGGTCGCAATCGCGGGCAGACATCCAGTTCGCCTACCGGCTCGCGGAGGCCGCCGGTGGCAGGGTATTCTTCACCGCGGGCAAGGAACTGGAGCGGTTCGTGGTCTGGGACTACCGGGCCAGGAGACGGTCCGTCATCGGCTGACGATGGGTGGCTGCCGCGGTCACTCAGGTCTTGCGACGCCGGCGCGTTCCCGGGCGAGCATGACGAACGACCCGACGGTGGCGGCGGCGGCTAGGGCGACGAGCGTCCAGAGCGGGACGATCCGTGCCGGAGCAACCTCGCCACGGTCGCGGGCCGACTCTGCCAGATCGATCTCAGGAAGCCCGGCCGCCCGCCGCTGTCGCTCGGTTGCCGCCTGCTGGCGGCCGAGGAAGCGTCCCTCGACCTGCCGTTGACGAACGTCGAACTTCTCGCGGATCGCCGCCAGGCCCGCCAGGGCCATCAACGAAAACAGTCCAGCCCAAAACCAGCCACTGTCTGTCACCGGGGGCCGACGCCTCTGCTGAGCCAAGTTCACCGCATGCTCCCGAAAAGCGTGAAATACCCACTTTTCATCAAAGTCTCGAACCTCGCCCCCATGCTACCGATAAACTTTTCACAAGGGTGGTTGTCGAAAAGTTATTCCGGCATAAAAATAGGGATATGAACGGTTTTTCCAGAGAATTCCGAGATTCAGACACGGCGGTCGTGGACCTGCTCCGCGGAGACAAGTCGCTGGGCATCGGCG
>JBBAVQ010000369.1:0-2659 GCA_040397625.1 Pirellulales bacterium
CTGGCCTACCCCCCACGGCCTCCGAGGTCGAGGCGTTCCTCGCCGACTCATCGCCCGATGCCTACGAGAAACTTCTCGACCGGCTTCTGGCGAGCCCACGGTATGGCGAGCGGATGGCCACCGACTGGATGGACCTCGCCCGCTACGCCGACAGCTACGGTTTCCAGAGAGACCGGCCGCGGCCCACGATGTGGCCCTGGCGCGACTGGGTGATCAAGGCCTTCAACGAGAACCTTCCCTGGGACCAGTTCACGCTCTGGCAGGTGGCGGGCGACCTGCTCCCACATGCCACCGACGAGCAGCTGCTGGCGACAGCGTTCAGCCGGCTTCACCAGCAGGAGAACGAGGGGGGCTCGGTCGAGGAGGAATACCGCGTCAACTATGTCAACGACCGCGTGACCACCTTCGGCACGGCGTTCCTCGGGCTCACGCTCGAGTGCTGCCGGTGCCACGACCACAAGTTCGACCCGCTCTCGCAGAAGGAGTTTTATCAGCTCTTCGCGTTCTTCGACGACGTGGACGAAGCAGGGCTGTATTCGTTCTTCACCGAGGCCGTGCCCACCCCCAAGCTGCGGCTTCTCGATGACGCCACCATCACGGCGCTGGCCAGGGCCGAGGAGGCGTGCGGCGAGGCGGCGACCGATCTCGATGAGGCCGAGGCGGTCGCGCGTGCCACGGTGGCCAGCTGGATCGCAGGCGCATCGCCGCTGCCCGCCGCCCTCGAAGCCGCCGGAGGCATGATCCCGGGCGAGGTCGTTCGCTACTCCTTTGATAGCCGCGGTCCCGACGGCACCTTTCCAAGTCAGCTCGGCACCCGTGAGCCGGCCAAGGCCCCCGAGGAAATCCACCTCGCCGATGGCAGGCACGGCCGGGCGGTCAGGCTTACCGGCGATCATCCGGTGACGACGCCGGTCGGCAACTTCCGCCGCAGCCAGCCATTCACCGTGTCGCTCTGGCTCACAGCGCCGGAGCGGTTCGATCGCGCGGTCGTGTTTCACCGCTCGCACGCATGGACCGATGCGGGCAGCCGGGGCTACGAGTTACTCGTGGCTGACGGCCATCTCCGCTGGTCGCTGATCCACTTCTGGCCGGGCGACGCCGCCTCGATCGCATCGGCAGAGCCGCTGCCCGTCGGCGAATGGGTGCATGTGGCCGTGTCGAGCGACGGCTCGGGGCGGGCGGCGGGCCTGAAGATCTTCGTCAACGGCCACGCCGCGGCCACCGAGATCGTCCGCGACAGCCTCACCCGCGAGATCACCGGCGGCGGTGGAGACACGATCACGATTGGCGAGCGGATGCGCGACCACGGCTTCAAGAACGGGCTCGTGGACGATTTCCGCGTGTTCGACCGGCCGCTCTCGCCGCTGGAGATCCGAGAAACATTCGCGGCCGGCACGATCGCGAGCAGCATCGCGGCGCGGGCCGACGCCGAATCGCTCAGCGGCTATGTCGCGTCGGCGTTTGATGGCGGCGTTGCAGTCAAGCGGCAGGCCCTCGAGGCCGCCCGCCGGAGTCGCGACGACCTCGCCGAGAAACCCCAGGAGGTCATGGTGATGCGGGAACTGCCGCAGCCGAAGACGGCCTACGTGCTGGAGCGGGGCGACTACGACAAGCGGGGCGAGCAGGTCGAGCCGAACACGCCCGCCGCGCTGCCGCCGTTTCCCGCCGACCAGCCGCGAAATCGGCTCGGCCTCGCGCGCTGGCTCATCGATCCCGATCATCCGTTGCTCGCGCGGGTGACCGTCAACCGGCTCTGGCAGTCGCTCTTCGGCCTCGGGCTGGTGAAGAGCCCCGAGGATCTCGGCAGCCAATCGACGCGGCCGGAGTATCCCGAGGTGCTCGACTGGCTGGCCTGGCAGTTCTCGCATTCCGCCGCCGACGGCGGCCTGGCGTGGGACATGAAGCAGCTCGTCAAGACCATCATGATGTCGCACACCTACCGGCAGCGGAGCATCGCCGACGAAAAAACCATGGCGGACGATCCGCTGAACGTGTGGCTCGCACGAGGACCGCGGCACCGGCTCCCGGCTGAGATGATTCGCGACGGGGCGCTGGCGTCGTGCGGACTGCTGGTGGAAAAGCTCGGCGGACCCCCGGTGAAAACCTACGACATGCCGGAGTCGTTCAAACCGGAGCCGGCCGACAAGGGCGACGCCCTCTACCGCCGTAGCCTCTACACCTTCTGGCGGCGGACCGGCCCGGGGCCGATGCTCGAGAGCTTCGACGTGCCCAAGCGGCTGGTCTGCGTGGCCAGGCGAGACGCCACCAACACGCCGCTGCACGCCTTCGTGCTCATGAACGGCCCGCAGTTCGTGGAGGCTGCCCGGGTGCTGGCTGAGAACCTGCTGGCCGACTATGACGGCCAGGCCGAGCCAGCGCTTGATCGGGCGTTTTATCTTCTCACCGGCCGTCAGCCGGACGATGAAGAACAACAGATCGTGCGGCGGATGCACACGGCCCAGCTGGAGTGGTACACCGCCCGGCCCGACGACGCCGCCAAGTTCGTCGCGGTCGGCGATCGGAAGCGCAACGAGTCATTGTCCGCCGTGAACGTGGCCGCGGTTGCCAGCGTGATCAATGCCCTGATGAACTACGACGGCTGCGTGGTGAAACGATGACAGAAAAAAAGGTGCCAGCCACCAAATTTGGGCAATTTAGA
>JBBAVQ010000370.1:0-2642 GCA_040397625.1 Pirellulales bacterium
GAGGGCCGCCGCGTGGTGCACGCCGATGCCGCGGTGGAGCTGGTAGTGGAGGCCGGCCTCGCGGTCGGGTTCGTAGACGTTGCCGGCGAGCTGCACGCGGTACATGCCGAGGTTCGAGTGTTTTGTGCCGGGCCGGTCGGGGTGCTCGCTGTAGACGGCTGGCAGCGTGATGAAGGGGCCGCCGTCGCCCGGCCACGACACCACCTGCGGCAGCCGGGAGAGCGGGATCGAGCGGGTGAGCACCGGACCACTACGGACCCGCTTGGGCAGCATGGCCAGCGCGTCGAAGGGGGACCGCCAGTAGCGGCCCGGCTTCCGCAGCGCCGCGGTGGGGTCGAGCTTGAGCTCGACGAGCCGCCGCACGCGGTCGAGCGTGTCGGCGAAGATCCGCTCGATCCGCTGCCGCGTGCCATAGAGATTCACGAGCACCGGGAAGTCGCTGCCGCGGGGCTTCGAGAAGAGCACCGCCGGCCCACCGGCGCGGAACAGCCGCCGCTGGATCTCGGCGATCTCGAGGTGGGGATCGACCGGGTGGTCGATGACGACGAGTTGCCGCCCGGCCAGCGGGCCAGCGGCCTGCCGGTCGCTCTGCAGGGCATCGACGCAGGCCTGGAGCGAACGGAATCCCATCGGAGCGGCGGGTGCCTCGCAAGGCCGGAAATGGCCGCCACCATCGTAGCCTCGCCGGACGCTACGATGAGCCTCGTTCTGCATCCCCGGTTTCCACGTCCATTCCACGTTCTATCAACCCACGTCCAGGAGAGTCGTTGCCGTGGTCACACTCGCGTCGGTCTATGAAGGTGGCCTCCGCTGCCGCGCCACCCACGGCCCGTCGGGCACCACGCTCGTTACCGACGCCCCGGTCGACAACCACGGCAAAGGGGAGAGCTTTTCGCCGACCGACCTGGTGGCGACGGCCCTGGGCGCGTGCATGATGACGATCATGGGGATCGTGGCGGAGCGGCACGGCATCGACCTCACCGGCACCACCGTCGAGACCGTGAAGGAGATGACGAAGGAGCCCCCGCGGCGGATCGCGTCGCTCCGCACCCGGATCACGATCCCGCTGCCACCGGATCACCCGCACCGGACGGCGCTCGAGCAGGCGGCCCACACCTGCCCCGTGCACAAGAGCCTGCATCCCGACATCGACGTGCCGGTCGAGTTTGTCTGGAAGGGCTGACGGCCCGCACGCGAGGCGACCCATGCCCGACCTCTTCGCCGCATCGCGGGCCGCCAACGTCGCCCGGGCTGCGCCACTCGCCGCTCGGATGCGGCCGCGGCGGCTGGCCGACTACGTGGGCCAGGAGAAGGTCGTCGGCGCCGGAAAACTCCTGCGGCGGCTGATCGAGGCCGATCGACTCGGGTCGGTGATCCTCTACGGGCCGCCGGGAGTGGGCAAGACGACGCTTGCCGAGATCATCGCCAATGAGACGAAGCGGCGATTTGTGGAGCTCTCCGCGACCGCGTCGGGCGTGAAGGACGTCCGCGACGTGCTCGAGGCCGCGCGGCGGAGGCTCGAGGACGACGGCCAGCGAACCTGCCTGTTCATCGACGAGATCCATCGCTTCAACAAGGCCCAGCAGGACGTGCTCCTTCCTGACGTGGAGAACGGGGTGATCGCCCTGATCGGGGCGACCACGCAGAATCCCTTCTTCGCGCTCACCAGCGCCCTGGTCAGCCGCAGCCGGATCTTCGAACTCGAAGCCCTCTCGAAGCACGACATCGCGGAGATTCTCGACCGAGCCGTGGCCGACCGCGACCACGGCCTCGGCCGGGAGCAGATCACGCTTGCGGCCGAGGCGCGAGAGTTTCTCGTGGAGACCTCCGATGGCGATGCCCGGCGGGCGCTCGGCGCCCTCGAGGTGGGTGTGCTGTCGAGCGGCGAGCGGCCGCTGGCGTTCACGCTCGAACTCGCCCGTGAGAGCGTGCAGCGGAAGGTGGTGGCCTACGACTCGGGCGACACCCACTACGACTGCGCCAGCGCCCTGATCAAGAGCATCCGTGGCAGCGACGCCGACGCCGGCCTCTACTGGCTCGCGCGCATGCTCGAGGGGGGCGAGGACGTGCGGTTTCTCTCGCGCCGACTCGTGATCCTCGCCAGCGAAGACGTGGGCAATGCCGATCCGCGGGCACTGATGGTCGCCGTGGCGGCGATGCAGGCGACCGAGTTTGTGGGCTTGCCGGAGTGCCAGCTCACGCTCGCACAGGCAGTGATCTATCTCGCCCTCGCCCCGAAGAGCAACGCCTGCACGACGGCGATCGCTGCGGCCCGGAGCGACGTCCGCGAGCAGGCGGTGATCCCCGTGCCGCGGCACCTGCAGGACAAGCACTACGCCGGCGCGAAGCGGCTCGGCCACGGGCAGGGCTACGAATACTCCCACGATGCCCCCGACGGGATCGCGTCGCAGGACTATCTCGGTGTGGAGAAAGACTACTACCAGCCGAGCGACCGCGGGATGGAGCGGGATCTCGCCGAGCGGCTCGCTGAGATCAGGCGGCGGCTCCGGCAGGGACGGGGCGAGCCGTCCTGAGTTCGGCGACGATCTCGGTGGTGAGCACCTCCTCCAGCCGCGTCAGCGCCTTCGCGACCGCCGCGCCGTCGAGCACGCGGTGGTCGGCGATCACGGTCACGAGGCAGC
>JBBAVQ010000371.1:0-2618 GCA_040397625.1 Pirellulales bacterium
CTGGATCCGCCGGGTGGGATCCTCGCCCTTCTTGTCCTCGAGGATGTCGATCTCGTGGACCTCCTTCGAGCTGTCGGTCTCGCACCACTTCTTGTTGAGGCTCACCAGGCTCACGGCGTTGGCCTCGATGAGGAGCTTCTCAAACTCCTCGCGGGAGAGCCCCATGTGCTCGGCCACCTCGGCATCGGCCGGCGCCCGGCCGAACTTCGCCTCGAGCTGCTTGACCGCCTCGTTGAGCTTGCTGGCCTTGCTGCGGACGAGCCGCGGCACCCAGTCCATCGTGCGAAGCTCGTCGAGCATCGCACCGCGGATTCGCGGCACGCAGTAGGTTTCGAACTTCACACCTCGCGACATGTCGAAGGCGTCGATCGCATCCATCAGGCCAAACGTGCCGGCCGAGACAAGGTCGTCGAGTTCGACGCCGTCCGGCAGCCGCGACCAGATCCGCTCGCCGTTGTATTTCACCAGCGGCAGGTACTGCTCGATCAGACGGTTGCGGAGATCCTCGTTCGACTGGTCGGCCTTGAACCGTTTCCAGAGTTCCAAGGCTTCTTCGGCCGACAGCTGGGTCGCGTGATATGCCACGTCATCCTCCTTGACAGGTTCTCGATCTCACCTGCGTGAGGCCGCGGCTCCGCCGCCTGCCTCCGCACCGTGGGCCGCCCCGAAGGGCCGGCCATCGTCACCGTCGAGCCTGCTGCACCGACCAACTTCGTGTCATCGGCAGCAGCACGACGGTCTCTTCACATATTTCCGGGGTACCCCGGCACTCTTTGCAGGTTCTCCAAAACTCCAGGTCGTTTCTGATGGTCCACCTGATCCCGATGTCGTGTGCTGCATCACGGGCTCAAGCCGAACCCGTCGCTTCCGCTCCGGGCTTTTTGTCTGCAGGGCAGTCGTCATCCTTTGGTTGTCTCTTCCGGTCGATTTCCCGGCCGTCAGGCGGCCCGGGCCGCCTCCGCCGAGCCCACCGTCGCGAACACCTCGAGCCGTGATTCGTCGAGCGTCTCCTCGTCGGCCAGCACCACGACGTCGGGCAGGTGACGGCCGACCGCCTCCCGCACGAGCCGCCGCGCCGCCACCGGGACGAGCAGCACCGGCTGACCACCGCGCTCCACGGCCGTCCGCACCGCCCGCCGCACCTCGGCAACGAGCTTCGCGGAAACCCGCGGCGCGGTGCCCCGGACCGACTTCGTGATCGCGTCAACCGCGTCGCCGGCGAGCCGCACCGCGGTGAGCCTGCCCTGGGGATCGCGCGCCCGGCGGCAGATCGTGCCTGCCAGCCGGCGCCGCACGATCTCGGCGAGCTGCCACGGTTCGGCCGCTTCGGCGGCGTGGTCCGACATGAGTTCGAGAAGTTCGGCGAGCGGCCGGATCGGCACGCCCTCGCGGAGCAGGCACTGGAGCGTCCGCTGGATCCGGGCCACCGAGAGCACGCCCGGCACGATCTGTTCGACCACCGCCGGCTGGGCCGTCCGCAGCGATTCCACGAGCCGGTTGGCGGCGTCGCGAGTGAGCAGCCTGTCGGCCCGCCGCCGAGCAGCCGCCTCGAGCGATCGCGACACGATGCCCGCGTCGTCGAGCACGGTCGCGCCGCGAAGCCGGCAGGTCTCGGCCTGCGCGTGCCCAACCCACGTGCCGGTGCGGCCTGAGAGCGGATCGATCGCGGCGTCGCCATCGACCGGCGAAGGCGTTCCGGGCGGGAGCACCGCCAGCATCCGTCCGGCGGGGATCTCGTCCTCGACCACGGCGTCGCCGGCCACCGAGATCCGGTAGCCCCGCTCGGGGAGTGTCAGGTCGTCGCGGAAGGCCACCTGCGGGAGCACGACTCCCAGGTCGGCGGCCAAGGCGG
Organism: Pirellulales bacterium; assembly: GCA_040397625.1. Classification (GTDB taxonomy): domain Bacteria; phylum Planctomycetota; class Planctomycetia; order Pirellulales; family UBA1268; genus QWPN01. The sequence continues at coordinate 1,853 of JBBAVQ010000371.1, forward strand.
TCCGCAGCGCAGTCACCCGCTCGAGCAGCGGCCCATTGCCCGCCACGAGGCCGACGAGCCCGCGGCCGACTTCCACCACCACTCGGTCATCGGCGAGCACGTCGGCGGCGGGCATCGACGCCTTTGCTCCAGCCTTGGTCGGTGCCCCGGCCCTGCTCGGACGAACGGCGGCAAACTCGTGATCGGATTCGTCGTCTGCATCGGCCTCGAGCGCAGGACGTCGCCCCAGCACCACCGCCGCGGTGAGCGTGATCGCCGCCATGCCCGCCAGCGGAAGGAACGGCAGGCCGCTGAGCGAGAGCAGCGCGAGAAACACGCCCGTGATCGCCAGCACGTGGGGCTTGGCGGTGAACTGCCGGCTGAACTCCCGCGAGAGATCGACCGACTGGCTCGACCTCGAGATCAAGAGGCCGGTGGCGACCGAGATGAAGAGCGCGGGGATCGAGGCCGAGAGGCCGTCGCCGATCGTCAGCCGCGAGTAGACGTTGAGGGCCTTCTCGACCGGCATGCCGTGCTCCACGACGCCGATCGCCAGGCCGCCGAGGATGTTGATCGCGGTGATGATCACGCTCGCCACCGCCTCGCCGCGAACGAACCGGCTGGCCCCGTCCATGGCGGCGAAGAAGTCGGCCTGCCGCTGGAGGTCGAGCCGCATCCGCCGTGCCTGCTCCCGGGTGACGGTGCCGGCGTTGACCTCGGTATCGATCGCCATCTGCCGGCCCGGCAGGCCGTCGAGCGCGAATCGGGCGGCCACCTCGCTCGTCCG
>JBBAVQ010000372.1:0-2608 GCA_040397625.1 Pirellulales bacterium
CAATCGCGTAAGCGATGGGGGCACGCTGGCTCCGCCGCGCCACTCAGGGCTGCCCCTTGCTCCCCTCGTAGCACAGGTTGGTAACCTGTGTGCCTTTTCGATTCGCTTTGCGCTCGAGCATTGACGGCAGCGGCGTCGGGAGCCGACAACGGGCGTCTCGCTGCCGCCAGGAGATACCGCCACGATGACCGTCCGCACCCGCTTCGCTCCGAGCCCTACCGGCTACCTCCACATCGGTGGCGTCCGCACGGCGCTGTTCAACTGGCTTTTCGCACGGCAGCGTGGCGGCCAGTTCATCCTGCGGATCGACGACACCGACGCCGAACGGAACATCGACACCGCCCTCCAGCCGATCCTCGATGGACTGAAGTGGCTCGGCATCGACTGGGATGAAGGGCCGGGCGTAGGCGGGCCGCACGCGCCCTACTACCAGTCGCAGCGGGCGGCCGGGCACAAGGCCGCCGCCACGAAACTGCTTGCGTCGGGCCACGCCTACCGCGACTTCGCGCGGCCTGAGGAACTCGACGAGGAACGCAAGGCGGCCCAGGCCGCCGGCAAACCGTTTCTCTACAGCCGGCGGTTCGCCGCGTTCGACGACGAGACCGCGCGGCGGTTTGAGGCCGAGGGACGGCAGAGCGTGGTGCGGCTGAAGATGCCCCGAGAGGGAGCGCTCGTGATCGACGACGCCGTCCGCGGCCGGGTGGAGTTTGCCTGGGACCGCGAGCAGGACCACGTCATCCAGCGGGCCGACGGCTCCTGCCTTTACCACCTGGCGAGTGTCGTGGACGACCACGACCTCGCCATCACGCACGTGATCCGCGCCGAGGAGCACCTCTCCAATACGCCGCGACAGGCCTTCATTGCGCTGTCGCTGGGGTATGCGCTGCCGGCCTATGCCCACCTGCCGCTCGTGGCCGAGCCGGGCAGCCGCACGAAGCTCTCCAAGCGGAAGCTTGCCCAGTACCTCAAGAACGCCGACTTCAAGCAGGTGATGGATCACGGCCAGCGGATCGCGGAGCGGGTGGGGCTCGTGGCCGAGGCCGACACCTTCAATCCGGTGATAGTCGATTTCTACCGTGAGGTCGGCTACCTCCCCTGGGCAATCGACAACTACCTGTCGCTCCTCGGCTGGTCGTACGACGACAAGACGGAGTTTTTCTCGCGGGAGGAACTCGTGAAGCACTTCACGCTGGAGCGGATCAACTCCTCGCCGGCGAGCTTCGACCCCAAGAAGCTCTGGGCGGTGCAGGACCACTACATGACGGCGCTCTCCACCGACGAGAAACTCGCCCTCATGCTGCCTTTCCTCGTGAAGGCGAAGCTCGTGGCCGATCCGCCGCCGGCTCAGGCAGTGGAGACGGTGCGGAAGGTGATCGAAGCCTCGGGCGACCGGCTCAAGGTGGCGGGCGACATCCTCGCCTACGCCGATTTCTTCCTCGTGGACGAGCCGCCGATGGACGAGGCGGCCGTGAAGCAGCGGCTGGCGAAGCCTGGCGCGGGCGACCTTGTGCGGGCGTATGCGAAGGCGATCGAGGCAGCGGAGCCCTTCGAGCCGGCCGCGCTCGAAGCCGCGCTCAAGCAGGTGGTCGAGGCGGCGGGCGTGAAGGTGGGCGACATCATTCACGCCGTCCGCGTGGCCGTGACAGGCAAGACGGTGGGGCCCGGCCTCTACGACTGCCTGGCGATCCTCGGCCGCGAGAAGTCGCTCGCGCGGATCGCGCGGGCTTTGCCGCTCTGCGGGTGATGCCGCGGCCGTCCCTTGCCAGTCGTGATTAGGGCGCCCGCGCGGTGTCATACGGGTCACACTTGATGCTCGCGCGTTGGAGGGCCACCGCAGCCGGCCGGCGACATGCTCGGCGCCGGCGGGACGTGTGAGTTCTCTGCTCAAACGCTTTGGAGCGACCGCCGCGGGGCACACGTCTCACCGGCTTCTGCGCGTGCCTCCGATCCGGCTGCTCCCCCTTCCGGAATCGCACATGCAAGCGATGATGCCGCGAGCCCAATGCGAACCGGGAAGACACACAGGTTGAAAACCTGTGCTACGAGAAGAGGCAGCCCCGAGCCTGATAGGCCTCAGGTCGAAACGCACTTGGACAAGCAGGCATCCAAGAAACTGGCTGGTAAGGTGGACGCTCTGGATGTGCATGTCACGGCTAGCCCCACCTTGGCCGTCGTCCATTACGACGAGAAGGGTGAGAATGTCATTGACGGCAAGCAGCAGCCGGTGAACATCCGCGCGACAGCAACTTTCCGCGGTGAAGGCGGGCAGTGGAGGGTGATTGGTCACCACACCGACACGCTGGCGTACTTGCAGCAGGAGAGAATCAGGTGTGGCATTCGGGCGGGGACGCGGCCTCATCGCTGACCTGCTCGCGGCCCGTCCACGAACAAGCCCAACGCCGTGAGGCGTGGGGCGCGGCCAGGATTGACGCGGCGCCATGAACGGCCGCGCCCGAGGCCTTACGGCCACGAACTCGCCCGGCAGAGCCCGCGTCAGTCGTGCAGGTGGTTCGTGAACCACTCCGCTGCCAGGCGGGCCACCTCGTCGAGCGTCCCCGGTTCTTCGAAGAGGTGGCTGGCACCAGGCACGATCGCGAGAACCTTCTCC
>JBBAVQ010000373.1:0-2472 GCA_040397625.1 Pirellulales bacterium
CGCTGCTGGGCAACGTGATCGGCGGCCTGAGCGGTCCGGCGATCAAGCCGATCGCCCTGCGGTGCGTCCACCAGATTCGCCGCGCCGTCGATATCCCGGTCATCGGCGTCGGCGGCATCATGACAATCGACGATTGCATGGAGTTTTTTGTGACCGGCGCCTCGGCCGTCCAGATCGGCACCGCCAGCTTCGTGGAGCCCGTGGTGTCGGCCCGACTGCTCGACGAGCTCCCCGCGGCGGTGGCGGCCCTGGGGGCCTCGAGCCTCGGCGAGATCGTGGGCACCCTCCAGCTTCCTGTCCGCACAACCTGCCCCCCCGCGAGCCCCTCGCATGCCTCCTGAAGCACCGCGTCGCCCCACCCGCGCCCTCTCTGGGATCCAGCCCACGGGCCGGTTCCACTGGGGCAACTACTTCGGCGCGATCCGGCAGTACATCGATCTCCAGCCCTCAGCGAAGGCGGACGATACCGGCGCACAGCAGGCTGCGGATGAGGCCTACTACTTCATCGCCGACCTCCACGCGCTCACGACCGTCCGTGATCCGGCGCGGCTCCGCTCGCTGGTCCACGCGGCGGCAGTCGATCTCGTGGCCCTCGGCCTCGACCCCGACCGGGCGGTCCTCTACGTGCAGTCGGACGTGCCCGAGGTGACGGAACTCACCTGGCTGCTGATGACGGTGACACCGATGGGGCTGCTCGAGCGGTGCCACGCCTTCAAGGACAAAAAGAACCGCGGACTGCCCGCCGACGCAGGACTCTTTACCTATCCGGTGCTGATGGCGGCCGACATCCTCGCCTACGACGCTACCGTCGTGCCGGTCGGGGAGGACCAGGTGCAGCACATCGAGGTCTGTCGCGATCTCGCCGGGACGTTCAACCACCTCTACGGTGACGTGTTCACGCTGCCCAAGCCGCGGCTCGTCGAGGGGGGCGCCAAGGTGCCCGGCACCGACGGCCAGAAGATGAGCAAGAGCTACGAGAACACGATCGAGGTCTTCGAGGAGCTCGCCGCCCAGAAGAAGAAGATCATGCGGATCACCACCGATTCGCGGCCGATGGAAGAGCCGAAGAATCCGGAGGGGGATCACCTCTTCGAGCTCTTCTCGCTCATGGCCCCCGATGCCGACCGGGCGAAGATGGCCGACCTCTATCGCCGTGGTGGCTTCGGCTACGGCGAGGTGAAGAAGGCGCTCGTCGAGGCTGCGGCGGGATTCTTTGCCGACGCCCGGGCTCGTCGCGCGGAGTTGGAGTCGGACCCTGCCCGCATCGAGGCGATTCTCGCGGCCGGCGCCGCCAAGGCCCGCGCCAAGGCGGGCGAGGTGCTCGGCCGGGCGCGGCGGGCCTGCGGCCTCGCCCGGGGCGAGGCGGCAGCTTCCGCTGGCAAAGGCGGCCGGGCATGAACGTTCTCGGCATCGGCACCGACATCACCGAGGTGCTGCGGATCGCGCAGATGATCGAGCGGCACGGCGAACTCTTCGTGGAGCGCGTCTACACGCCCGCCGAGATCGAATACTGCCGGGCCCGCACGATGGCCACGCAGCACTTCGCCGGCCGCTGGGCGGCCAAGGAGGCGGTGCTCAAGGCGCTCGGCACGGGCTGGCGGCGGGGCATCAGCTGGCGCGACGTGGAAGTGACCAACGGCGCCAGCGGCCGGCCGCAGGCGCTGCTCCGCGGCGGGGCCGGAGAAATGGCCGAGAAGATGGGGATCCGCTGTATCCTCGTGAGCATCTCGCACTGCCGCTCCCACGCCACGGCCTATGCGGTCGCCCTCGACGAGACGCCGAACACGTTCGGAAGCGAAATGCCCTGGGTGTGAGGGGTGCGCCCGGCGCCTCGGCTCCCTCATGATCGGGGCAGAAAACAACCGACGGTCCGTCAGGCTTCGAACTTCTGGAGTTCGGCCACGCCGCCTTCCATCGTGAGCTGCGAGAGCGGCGTGCCCTCGGGAACCGGCGTCACCCCGTCGCGACGGGTGAGCGAAAGCTTCGTCTGGCCGCTCAGGTGCTGCTTGAGATCCTTTTCGAACGCCTTCTGACGGTCCTCGGCGAGCTTCGTGAAGGCCTCGCGGCCCCGGCACTTTGGAAACGCCCGACAGCCGAGCCATGGGCCTCGCTTGCCGTCGCGGAGATTCATCAGGTCGCCGCACTTCGGGCAGGCGATGTCGGTGACCAGCGGCGGCGGGGATGGGAACTTGAGGTTGCCCTTGCGGTCGAGGTTGAGAATGAACGGGGGCGGCTCGGCAGCGGCCTCGGCCGCCTTCTTGCCCCGCAGCTTCGGCGGCCGCGGCTTGTCTTCGACGAGGAAGTCGCCGAACCGGCCGGTCCGCTTCACCATCGGCACGCCGGCCGGCGAGAGGAGGTCGATCTGCTCCGGGAGCAGCGGCCGCCGCTGGCGGTCCACCGGCATCGCGAAGCTGCACGCGGGCCGCTCCTTGGGCTTGGCCTTCTTCTTCGCCTTCTTGGCCTTGCCCTTGC
>JBBAVQ010000374.1:0-2465 GCA_040397625.1 Pirellulales bacterium
GCCGCCCCGCTGTTCACGTTTCTCTCGGGGCTGAGCTATCGCCTCTGGGCCGACGCGCAGGCCTCCCGCGGCCGCGACTCGGAGGAACTCTCGAAGATCACCATCCGCCGCGGACTGTTCCTGATCCTGTTCGGCTTCGCGTTCAACGTGCTTGTCTGGATGCCGGAAGACGTCTTCAACTGGGACATCCTCACGCTGATCGGGACGGCGATGCTGGCCCTCGACGTCGCCCGGCGGACCCCTCCAGCGGTCCCGATCGTCGCCTGCGGGCTGCTCATCGGCCTCGCGCCGATCCTCAGGGCCGTGGCCGACTACCGGGCCTTCTGGGCGGCCGGCTATTACGACTACGACTTCACCCTCGCCGACGTCGTCACCGGCTACCTCGCGACCGGCTACTTTCCCGTGTTCCCGTGGCTGGCGCTGCCGCTCGCCGGCTTCGTGGCGGCGCCGTGGATCTATGGCCACGCCGCCGACCGCAGCCCTCGCGCGGCCCTGACCATCGGCGGCCTGCTCCTCGCCGCGGCGGCCGTGGTGATGGCACTGCGGCCGCTGGTGCCCGCGCGGCTGATCACGCACGACCGGCTGTGGGCGATGTTCCCGCCCACCACGGCCTACGTGCTCGGCACGATCGGCGGGGGCATCGTGCTCACTACGATCTTGCACCGGGCGATCGACGGCCGGCGCAGCGGCCCCGGGTGGCTGGAACGGATCGCCGGCGCGATGAGCCGCCACTCGCTCACCCTCTACGCGCTCCACCACGTGGCCCACGTCTGGCCGCTCTGGCTCGTCGGCTTCGTCACCGTCGGCGATCCAGACGCGCTCTGGCAGGTGGCCACGCCGGTCCCCACCGCGATCGCCTGGGCGGTCGCGTTTCTCTGCCTGGCGGCATGGCTCGCGGAGCGGATGGACCGGCCGGGCACTCCTTCGGCAGAATCGTTGCTTCGCTGGCTGTGCGAGCCGTAGGCCGCCGCCGCGGCGCGCACGGGCCGCACGTGATCCTCGCGCTCCGTTCGTACAAGCCCAACGCCGTGAGGCGTGGGGTGCACCATCGCCAAACCCGTGTCCACCGCGGTTCGTCCACGGCCTCCCGTCCGATCGGCTGTCACTCGCCACGTATGCAAACTCCCATGACACTCGATGCACGTTCGTCTCGGCTGCCACCGGCTCCCGGTGCGGGGTTTGCCCGCCTCGCCTGGATCCTCCTCGACTGGGCGGCCAGCGCGTTCTCGACGGTGCTGATCACGCTCGTCGTGGCCTACGTCGAGAAGGTCGTCTTTCCGACCGGCGGCTGGGGCATGCCCGCCGGCGTGATCTGGGCCTGGACGCTGGCCGCCGCAATGCTCGCCTCGGCGGTGCTCACCCCGTGGGCCGCTGCCTGGGCCGATCGCCGCCACGCGCACCAGCGGGCTCTGATCGCAAGCACGCTCGTCGGAGTGGGGGGCCTCGTCGCACTTGCGGCGACTCCATCCTCGGCGCGGCCGGCGGTGGTGATGGCGATCATCGCCGCCGCGGTGGGCTTCGACCTTGCACAGGTCTTCACCGGCAGCCTGCTGCCGCGGATTGCCGGCCACCGCGATGCCGACCGGCTCTCCGCCTTCGGGTTCGCAGCCGGCTATGCCGGCGGCGCGATCGCGCTGGTCATCGCCACGGCGGTCGTCGCCGCCCACGACCGCCTCGGCCTCACGGCCCCCGGCGGCCTGCGGCTCGCGTTCGCGATCACCGGCGCATGGTGGCTCGCCTTCTCGCTCCCCGCGGCGATCGCCCGGTTCGGCGCCGGCGAACAGCAGCGGCATGCCGCCACGTCGGGCCGCGAGCTCCTCGACTTCGCGCGAAGTCTCGTGCGGCCCGCCGACACCGACATTGGCCCGCAGCTGGGGGGCGTCCTTTTGGGATCGATGCTCGCCCTCGGCGCCGTGCAGACCGCGATCGCACAGTTCTCGAGCCTGGCTCTGGAGCAGTTCGACCTCGACGGCCCCGCCCTCGTGCGGCTCGTCCTCCTCGTGCAGGCGGTGGCTCTGCCGGGGGCGCTTGCCATCGGCTGGCTCTCGGGGCGGTGGGGCCGGCGGGCAGCCGCCGCCGTGTGCCTTGGCGGCTGGGCGGCGGTGCTGGCGCTGGCCTGGCTCATCGAGACGCCGTCGCAGCTCCACGCCCTCGCCGTCCTCCTGGCCCTGGTGCTCGGCGGCATTCAGAGCGTGGTTCGCGCCTCCGTCGCCGCCCTCGCCCCGGAGGGCAGGGAAGGGGTCACCTTCGGCGTGATGCAGGTAGGCACGAAGCTCGCCGGGTTTGCCGCGAGCCTCGCCTTCGGCGGGGTGCAGCTCGCCAGCGGCGACCCACGGGCCGGGCTCATCGCCCTGCTCGTGCAGATCGCCGCCGCCGCGTGGTTTCTGCTCGGCCCGATCAGGGGAGTGAGAGCCGACCGGCCGTAAGGCCGCGGGCGCACCACGCTGGACTCGGCGCCTCGTGGC
>JBBAVQ010000375.1:0-2448 GCA_040397625.1 Pirellulales bacterium
TCCGGCGACGGCCCGTAGTCGCACGGGCCGCCGTTCACCTTGGCCTGTCAGCCGGCCACGACCCGCGCACCAGCCGCCGCGGCCGTGGCGAAGACGGTCGGCTCCGCCCCCAGCGCCTCGCCACATCGGGCCCGCACGTCGGCGGCGATCGCCGTCGTCCGCGCCGCATCGACGAGTGCGACGGCGCAGCCTCCGAAGCCGCCGCCGGTCATCCGGCAGCCGAACACGCCTGCCACCGTGCAGGCGACCTTGCAGATCAGATCGAGTTCGCGGCAGGAGACTTCGAAGTCGTCGCGGAGCGAGGCATGGCTGTCGTCCATCAGCCGGCCCGCCCGCGTCCAGTCGCCCACCTCGACCGCGGCCGCGAAGTCGAGCACGCGGGCGTTCTCGGCGACCACGTGCCGGGCGCGTCGGCGCGGCGGGTCCGACAGCATCGGCTCGACCGCCGGCCATTCCGCCGGCGACACGTCGCGAAGCGCGGGTATACCGAGCAGCCGCGCGGCCGCCTCGCAGTCGCGTCGCCGCGCCGCGTAGCCGCCGTCGGCAAGAGCATGCTTCACGCCGCTGTCGATCACGAGGATCGCAACCTCGTCGGCAAGCGGCACCGGCCGGATCTCGCGGCTGCGGCAGTCAAGCAGGAGGGCGTGGCCCGCTCGGCCGAAGGCGACGGCGAACTGGTCCATGATGCCGCAGGGCACGCCAGCAAACTCGTGCTCGGCCCGCTGGCAGAGGAGGGCTTTCTCGGCGGTCGGCAGCCCGAGGCCGCAGAGGGCTTCCACCACGGTCGCGATCCCCACCTCGAGCGCGGCACTACTGCTCAGGCCACCGCCCGCGGGAAGGTCGGCGGTAATCGCCGCCTCGAAGCCCGGGATGTCCCAGCCCAGTCGGCGGTAGCCGGCCACCACACCCTCGACATACCTACCCCAGTCAGTTCGGCCGGCCGCGTGAGGGCCATCGAGGTCGATCTCCGCGGCAGGTCCGCCGCGGTCGCTCGACACGACGGCCCTGCGGCCCGCCCGCAGGCGGATAGCGATCCTGAGCCCGCGTTCGATCGCCATCGGCAGCACGAAGCCGTCGTTGTAGTCGGTGTGCTCGCCGATCAGGTTGACGCGGCCGGGCGAAATGACGGTGAAGGCGGTGGGGGGGGCGGTCACAACAGGGCACTCGCCAGATCGGCGAGCTCCGACCGTTCCCCCTTCTCCAGGGTCACGTGGGCGTAGAGCGGCTGGCCGGTCATGCGGTGGATCAGATAGCTGAGGCCGTTGGAGAGGGCGTCGAGGTAGGGCTGGTCGATCTGGGCCACGTCGCCGGTGAACACGATCTTCGTCCCCTCGCCGGCCCGCGTGATGATCGTCTTCACCTCGTGCGGCGTGAGGTTCTGCGCCTCGTCCACGATGAAGAACATCCGCTGCAGGCTGCGTCCACGGATGTAGGCCAGCGGCGTGATCACAAGCTTCTCCGACTCCCGCATGTCGTTGATCCGCTGGGCGGCTTGGGTATCGTCGCCGCATTGGTGGCGGATGACGGTCAGGTTGTCGTACAGCGGCTGCATGTAGGGATCGAGTTTGTCGGCGATGTCGCCCGGCAGGAAGCCGAGGTCGCGGTTGGAGAGCGGCACCACCGGTCGGGCGAGCATGATCTGGCGGTATTTCTGGCGGCACTCGAGCGCCGCCGCCAGCGCCAGGAGCGTCTTGCCGGTGCCGGCACTGCCGGCGAGCGTGACGAGTCGGATCGAGTCGTCCATCAGCGCCTTCAGTGCGAACGACTGCTCGGCGTTTCGCGGCGTGATGCCGTAGCAGGTGAGCTTCTCGACGCGGTGGAAGGCGTCGTCGCCGCGACGGTAGGTGGCGAGCGCCGACTTGCTGCCGTTGCGGAGCACGAAGTTTTCGTTCGCCACGGGAGCTTGCGGCAGCGGCAGCATGCCCGCGGGGAGCACGCCGCCGTTGGCGTAGAGGTGGTCGATCGTCTCCGAGGCGAGCCCCTCGATCACGCGCCGGCCCGAATAGAGCTTGTCGAACCCCTGCACCTTGTCCGACTTGTAGTCCTGGGCATTGATGCCGAGCGACTTGGCCTTCATCCGCAGGTTGGTGTCTTTCGACACAAGCACCACCTGCCGCGGCGCCTCCTCGGCCTGGATCGCCAGCGTGGTGCGAAGGATGCGATGGTCGGGCGTGTCCTGCAGGAAGGCGTCGTCGAGCCGCGGCGCAGAGCCCCGGCCGAGCACCACGCGGATCGAGCCGAGTCCGTCGCCGAGCGGGCTGCCTTCGCGGGAGAGGACATCGCCGGTGAGGGCGTCGAGCCGGCGGAGAAACTCACGAGCCTGGAAGTGGATGTCTTCGTTGCCGCGCTTGAACTGGTCGAGCTCCTCGAGCACCGTGATCGGCACGGCGACGTCGTGCTCGGCGAACTTCCGCAGGCAGCCGCTGTCGTGAAGGATGACGTTGGTGT
>JBBAVQ010000376.1:0-2441 GCA_040397625.1 Pirellulales bacterium
GCGTCGCACCGATGTCGTAGACCATGGAGGGGAGCGTCACGCGGAGGCCGTAGTCTCCCGCGGCGGGCAGCGTGAACCGGAGAAACTCGCCGTTGTTGTAGGTACTCGCCGACTCGGCCACGAGGGTCGCGAAACTCCCGCTCACGACGCGCCAGACCTGCAGGTCGAGATTTGCGAACGCCGAGCGGGTGCCCGTATCGGAGCCCGCGTCGAAGGTGCCGTTGGCGAACCAGTTGAGCGCCACCTGGAGTTCGGTGCTCGTCGTGAGCGGTGCGGCAAACGAATAATCGGCGTGCGTCCCCACGCCGATCGAGCCCAGGTCCCAGCCGCTTGAGCCGATGAGCCCGCCCGACGTGCCTGCCACGTCCATGGTGGCGCCATTGACGTACGTCCGGCCCGCGGCCGTCAGGTCGATCACGCCCGCCCCGGTGACGTAGTCGAGTGCCTGCGTGGTCCGCAGCACCCCGCCCACCGTGGCCTGACCGTTGGTCCAGCCTTCCGATGGCGCGGAGGTCGCCATCAGCACCGCCTTCACCACCCGCGTGTCGAGGGCCGTGGTGGGCACGAAGCTCAGCCCCTTCGCGGCGTCCTTCATGAGCGCCACGCCCCCCGCGACCGCAGGCGACGCGAAGCTCGTGCCGTCCATATTGGTGAAATACCGGTCGGTGGGGGACGGGCTCTGCGTGTACAGCGGAAACGGACCAAGGCCTCCGGTGGGGCCGAGGTAGGCCGCGAGAAATGCCTGCTCGCCGGGAGCGGCGACGTCGACCGCGGCGCGGACGCTTGCGACCAGCGTGTTCGTTGCCGGATTATAGAAATCGACCGCCCCGCGCGAGGAGAAATCGGACGGTGTTCGGAAGTTCGCGCCGCCGACGCTGCCCACCGTGATGCCGTTGTAGCCCGCTCCCGGCGAGCTGACGACATTGGCTCCCTCGTTGCCAGCCGCCGCGACGAACGTTGCGTTCGGATACTCAAAGGCAAGGGCGTCGACCGCGACCGACTCCTCTTCGAGAGCGGACGGGTCGTAGGATCCAAAACTGCTGTTGATGACGTCGCAGCTCGCGCCGCTGATGCCTTGAAAAAACTGCCGATACACCGGGACGGTCGACTGCGGCGTCGTCGCAAACGAGCCGATGCTGTTCACGTCGGTGGAGTAGGCCGTCGCGATCGCACCCGACCAGATCTTGGCCAGCGGAGCCATGCCGGCCCCGACGTAGGAATAGCCGGCCGACGAACTGCCAGTCGCGGCGACGTACCCCGTGCCGGCCAGGACGTGTCCGACCATCGTCGCATGGAAGTCGTACTGGCCGGTCACGCCCGTGCCAGCGACCCTTCGCTCCACCGCAGGGCCGAGAGCCAGGCCGGAGCGGTCGAACACCTCGTGCCCGTCCCAGACATACCCGGCCTCGATGTTGCCGACGACTGCCGAACTTCCGAAGAAGCCGCTGTTGTAGAAGATGCCCGCGCCGACGGCGTCGTTGACGAACGTAAAGGGGCCGGTCGGATAGGGACCCGCCACGAACGCGCCTCGGGCAAACGTCTCGGCGGTGCTGCCGCGGCAGGCATCCGCACCGGCCGCGGAGAGCAGCACCGCGGAGCAGATGGCAACCAGGTGCCACCAGGGCCCCATCCCGGCGCCGGCGCTCTCGGCGAGAGATTTCAGCATGAGCGACACCGGCCCGGAAACGACTTGCCCACCCCGAAGCCTAAACCGCGGCTGGGACCTTCACAACGAATCGGCGCCGCTCGCCATCGAATCGGCCTATCCTTTTTGGCAGACGTTTTCCGGCAACGTCGGATGGTAACGGGCGGCTCCGCTGCACAGCACACAGAGGGCACAATGACCTCCACACGTCGACGCACTCCTCCAGTGGCCGCGGTGCTGCCGCTCCTCGCGGCCCTGCTCGCCGCGCCGGCGACCGCCGCCGGCAAGCTGATGAAGGTCTACGTCCTTGCCGGCCAATCGAACATGGAGGGCCAGGCGGTCGTGGACCTCGACGGCAAGGACTACAACGACGGCAAGGGAACACTCGTCGCACTGCTCGCGGAGCCGACCAAGGCCGCGGGCCTGGCCCATCTCAAGGCGGCGAACGGCACGTGGCGGGTGCGCGACGATGTCTGGATGTGGTATCAGCCCGAGGCGGCGCCGCTCCAGGCCGGGCCCCTGGCAGTCGGGTATACGGTGTATGGCGACCAGCACCATTTCGGGCCCGAACTCGAGTTTGGGCACGTCGTCGGTGAGTTGACGGGCCATGGGTTGACGCCCCCGGTGGATGGGCGGCGGTCCGCGCGGCACAAACCGCCGCAGCAGCCCGACCGAAGTTTCAGGGAAATGTGGTCTTCGTACCCACACGCCAGTTCGTGAGGGCGGCCGAGGATTCGCCGAATCCTGGACACGGGCACCACGAGTTCGGCAACGCTGAGACATGCTTCCTCGTGGG
>JBBAVQ010000377.1:0-2437 GCA_040397625.1 Pirellulales bacterium
TGTGGCCGTAGAGTTTGAACACCCAGAAGGCGTAGCAGGCCCACCAGTTGTTCTTATCGCCATAGAAAACCACCGTCGTCTCGTTGGAGATGCCCCGCTCGGCGCAGAGCCTCTCGAAGGCGGCCCGGTCGATGTAGTCGCGGACCACCTGGCACTGCAGGTCGACCGCCCAGTCGATCTCCACGGCGCCCGGGATGTGGCCCTGCGTGTAGAGAGCCCGATCCTCGTCCGACTCGACGATCCGCACCTGCGGGTCGGAGAGATGCTCGGCCACCCACTCGGTCGAGACGAGCACTTCGGGATGGACATAGTCGGGCATGGTCAACTCCTCGTCGGCGGGGCTGAAATTGGCGGTGCGCAGGCTCCACGCAATCGTAGACCAAGCCCCGCGGGCCAGCAACGGGCCCTCATGCCGCGCCCGGGTTTTGCTAGGATCGTCAGCCGATCGTTTTTCCGTCCCGTTCCCCCCTTCCGCGAGCACCGTTCATCCGATGGGTCCGGCCTTCATTTTCCAGATCAGCGACCTGAACAAGAAGTTCGGTCAGCGCGAACTCCTCAAGAACGTCAACCTCGCCTTCTACCCGGGCGCGAAGATCGGCCTGCTGGGCCGCAACGGCGCCGGCAAGAGCACGCTCATGAAGATCATGGCGGGCATCGACAAGGAGTATGACGGGGAGGCTCGGCTGGCCGAGGGCTACACGGTGGGCTACCTCGAGCAGGAACCCAGGCTCGATCCGAACAAGACCGTGTTCGAGAACGTGATGGAGGCCGTGGACCACTCGCGGGCTGTCCTCCGCCGTTTCGAGGAGATCAACGCCCGCCTCGGCGAACCGCTCTCCGACGCGGAGATGGAGAAGCTCCTCGCCGAGCAGGCGACGGTGCAGGACGAGATCGACGTCAAGAACCTCTGGGATCTCGATCGGCAGGTGGAGATCGCGATGGACGCGATGAACCTGCCGCCGGGCGACTGGGGCGTGACGAACCTCTCCGGCGGCGAGCGGCGTCGGGTGGCCCTCTGCAAACTGCTGCTCGACAAGCCCGACCTGCTCCTGCTCGACGAGCCGACGAATCATCTCGACGCCGAGAGTGTGAACTGGCTGGAGCGGCATCTCGCCGAGTACACCGGCACCGTGGTGGCCGTGACCCACGACCGCTACTTCCTCGACAACGTCGCCAAGTGGATCCTCGAGGTCGATCATGGCCGCGGTATCCCCTTCGAGGGCAACTACTCGTCGTGGCTCCAGCAGAAGAAGGCCCGCCTCGAACTCGAGGAGAAGCAGGCCAGCGCCCGCCAGAAGACCCTCGACAAGGAACTCGAGTGGGTGCGGATGTCGCCCAAGGCCCGGCAGGCCAAGAGCAAGGCACGCCTCGCGGCCTACGACAAGCTGGCGGCCGAGCAGGCGGCGGTGCGGGATTCGGAGGTCGAGATCTTCATCCCCGCGAGCCGTCCGCTCGGCGACCAGGTGATCGACGTCGACAACATCTCCAAGGCCTTCGGCGACAAGCTCCTCTTCGAGAATCTGTCGTTCAAGCTGCCGCCGGGAGGCATCGTGGGGATCATCGGCCCCAACGGCGCCGGCAAGACGACCCTCTTCCGGATGCTCGTGGGCGCGGAGCAGCCCGATTCCGGCACGGTCAAGGTGGGGTCCACGGTGGACATCGGCTACGTGGACCAGAGTCGCGACGCTCTCGATCCGAACAAGACGGTGTTCGAGGAGATCTCGGAGGGGCACGACACGATCGAACTCGGCAAGCGGACGGTCAACGCCCGGAGTTACGTCGCGAAGTTCAACTTCATGGGGCCGGACCAGCAGAAGAAGGTGGGCACGCTCTCCGGCGGCGAACGCAACCGCGTGCACCTTGCCAAGCTTCTCCGCGGCGGCGCCAACCTGCTGCTGCTCGACGAGCCTACCAACGACCTCGACGTGGACACGCTGCGTTCGCTCGAGGAGGGCATCACGAGCTTCGCGGGCTCGGTGGTGGTGATCACCCACGATCGCTGGTTCCTCGACCGGCTGGCGACGCACATCATCGCCTTCGAAGGAGACGGTTACGTCCACGTCTGCGAGGGCAACTTCGAGGTCTACGAGCGAAGCCGGAAGGAGCGACTCGGCCTCGCCGCCGACGAGCCGCACCGCTTCCGCTACAAGAAGCTCACGCATTAATTCGCGCGGGCGGGCCATCCTGGCCCCGTCCGCTTACGCGGCCGGCATCCTGCCGGCCGTGTAGCACAGGTTTTTAACCTGTGTCCGATGGATGTCGCGAGGGGCTGCCCGTGCCCGGGAGCCGGCGTTGCTGACCAGCGTAGCCAGGATGGCGAAGCGCAGTCAGCATCGAGAGAGTGAAGGGCAGGATGCCCGAAGCGAACGTCCGGCGATGGGTATGGGCAGTCCCGAGCCTGCGGTGAGCGACTCGAGGCCGTGGGCTGGTAGCGCAG
>JBBAVQ010000378.1:0-2413 GCA_040397625.1 Pirellulales bacterium
CTCACCGACGGCGGAAGCTCGGTCGAGGAGTCGATGATCACCGGCGAGCCGATGCCGGTGGAGAAGCGGGTGGGCGATGCGGTGATCGGCGGCACCCTCAATCAGACCGGCTCGTTCCTGATGGTGGCTGACAAGGTCGGGAAAGACACCATGCTCTCGCGGATCATCGGCATGGTGGCCGACGCGCAGCGGAGCCGGGCTCCGATCCAAAAGGTCGCCGACGCCGTAGCCGGCTACTTCGTGCCCGCCGTGCTGGCGATCTCGCTCATCACCTTTCTCGTGTGGGCGATCGCGGCGCCGGAGCAGCCGCCGCTGGCATGGGCCTTCGTCAACGCCGTCGCCGTGCTGATCATCGCCTGCCCCTGCGCGCTCGGGCTGGCGACGCCGATGTCGATCATGGTCGGCATCGGCCGCGGGGCGAGGGAAGGCGTGCTCGTGAAAAACGCCGAGGTGCTTGAGCGGCTTGAAAAGGTCGACACCGTGGTCGTCGACAAGACGGGCACGCTCACAGCCGGCCGCCCGACGCTCACCGAGTGCATCCCGGCGGGGTCGATCAGCGAGACGGAACTCCTGCGGCTGGCTGCAGGCGTGGAGCAGCAGAGCGAGCACCCGCTGGCCCGGGCGATCGTGGTAGGTGCCGCGGCGCGAAGCATGGCAGTGCCCGCGGTGGCCGACTTCGATTCCGTGACGGGCGGCGGCGCCCGGGGAAACGTCGAGGGCCGCGCGGTGCTCGTCGGCAAGCGGGCATGGCTCGCCGAGGAGGGCGTGGCTGATCTGGCGGCGTTCGACGAACGGTCCGCGGCGCTTCAGCAGCAGGGCCGCACGGTGATGCATGTCGCCGTGGACGGGCGATTCGCCGGGTTGATCGCCGTGTCGGACCCAATCAAAGACTCAACGCCCGAGGCGGTCCGCAGCCTCCACGACCTCGGGCTGCGGATCATCATGCTCACTGGCGACAGCGAACAGACGGCCCGCACCGTGGCCGCCGGCCTCGGGATCGACGAGTTTCGTGCCGGAGTGAAGCCCGAGGGCAAGCACGAACTCGTGCGGGCCCTGCAGGCGGAGGGCCGCACGGTGGCGATGGCCGGCGACGGCATCAACGACGCGCCGGCACTGGCCGCAGCCGACGTCGGCATCGCCATGGGCACCGGCTCCGATGCCGCGATCGAGTCGGCGGGGGTGACGCTCGTGAAGGGCGACCTGAGGGGAATCGTGAAGGCGATCGATCTCAGCCGTCACACGATGCGGAACATCCGCCAGAACCTCTTTTTCGCGCTGATCTACAACGCGCTGGGCGTGCCGATCGCAGCCGGGGTGCTCTATCCGCTCTCGAGCCACCTGCTGCTCAACCCGATGATCGCCGCGGCCGCGATGAGCCTGAGCTCCGTATCGGTGGTGGCCAACGCGCTGCGGCTGCGGTCGATGAAGATGGGCTCGTAGCGAGGCGGTCGTCAGGCTGCTTCCACGTAAACCATGCGCCTGCCCCCATCGCTCACGCGATTGGGCTTCCTGATCCGGGAAGCGTAACCGCGTGAGCGGTACGGCTGAATCTCGCTTGGGCCGGGACAGGGAGAATGCACAAGGATCAAGTGCGACGTGTGTCAGGGGTCGAGGACGATCGCCACCGGCAGCGAGTTGCCGAACGTCGTGAAGTCGCGGAACGACCAGACGACCTGCTTGTCGGGTGCGATCTCGAGGATCTGCGGCTGCTCGGGGCCGGCGTGGCAGTTGACGATCAGCGTGTTGCCATTCGGCCGCCTCTCCACCTGCGTCACCCAGGCGAGCACCACGCCGGGCAGGTCGCGCTGGCCAACCTGCCAGACGATCTCCTTGGCGGGCGTCACTTCGAGCACGCCGTGGCCGTTGCCCGTGCCGATCAGCGTGTTGCCGTTTTCGAGGCGGACCGCGGAATAGACCTGGTCGCCAAAGGCCTCGGAGCCGTGGCCGGGCTTTTTTTCTCGGTCGAAGAGCGGCACGTCGAACTCCCAGACCACCCGCCCCGTGGCGTCGTACTCGCGGACCACTCCGTCTTTCTCGTGAGCCACGAGATAGGTGCCCGCGGCCGTCTTGCGGGCGTTTCTCGTGTCGGAGTGGGCCGACGGCGACTTCACCGTCAGTGGAATCTCGCGAGCAATCATGCTTGCCGAATCGACCTCGATGATCCGCGCGGGGCCCGACTCGACGATCATCGTGGTACCGTTCGCAAGTCGCTGAAACGCGTGCACCTCCACAGGCCGGTCGGCGTTGCCGTTGCCCTTCGCGTCGTAGGTCCAGACGGGCCGGTGGTTGGCGTCGAGTTCCACGATCTTCGTCCAGCCGTCCTGGTAGAGCAGGTGGCCGTTGGGGAGGAGATGCAGGTCGTGAATCGCGCCGCAGGGGATTTTCCATTCGACGCGGCCGTCGGGGCTGATCG
>JBBAVQ010000379.1:0-2409 GCA_040397625.1 Pirellulales bacterium
AAAGCGTAGGTGGCGGACGTGTCGCCCGCGATGACCAACCATACCCTACGCCCCGCCTCCGCGTCGAATGATTTTTTATCGCGAACTGGTGCGATTGTGTGCACCCGTGGCAAGCCCTGCCGATTAGGGCGTTTTTTCACGCTTTCCAGCCGGTTTGCCGTCGCTTCGGGCGGCCAAGCGGGCCGATTGATGCGCGGAACAGGGGCCTTCTGGACACCTTGCGGGGTCGCTTCTCCGGGCCCTGGGTTGTCGGATACGCTACCCGCCGCCGGCTGCCGGTGAACCCGTGCCCGTCGTCTTTTGCCCCCACCCCCTGGAACCCTCCACGTCCATGGCCGCCCACCCCGCCGACCCCTTCGCCTCCCGCGCCACTTTCGAGACTGGTTCCGGGCCCGCCACGCTCTATCGCCTCCGCGCCCTCGACGACGCCGGGGTCACCAATACGTCGCGGCTGCCGTATTCGATTCGCATGATCCTCGAGGCGCTGCTGCGGACGTGCGACGGCTATGAGGTGACGGAAAGCGACATCCGCACGCTCGCCACCTGGAACGCCGCCAAGCCCGCGGAGCAGGAGATCCCCTTCAAGCCGGCGCGTGTGGTGCTCCAAGACTTCACCGGCGTGCCCTGCGTGGTTGACCTGGCGGCGATGCGGGCCGCCATGAAGCGGCTCGGCGGCGATCCACGAAAGATCAATCCGCTCGTGCCCGTCGATCTCGTGATCGACCACTCCGTGCAGGTCGATTTTTTCGGAACGCACGATGCGCTCCAAAAGAACGTCGACATCGAGTTCGGCCGCAACGCCGAACGATACGCGTTTCTCCGCTGGGGGCAGCAGGCCTTTCGCAACTTCCGCGTGGTGCCGCCGGCGATCGGCATCGTGCACCAGGTAAACCTCGAATATCTCGCCGGCTGCGTGTTTCTCCGCGACGACCCGGCCGGGAAGGCCGGGGCGAAGGTCGCCGTGCCCGACACCCTTGTCGGCACCGACAGCCATACCACGATGATCAACGGCCTCGGCGTGGTTGGTTGGGGTGTGGGCGGGATCGAGGCCGAGGCCGTGATGCTCGGCCAGGCGCTCTCGCTGCTCCTGCCCGAGGTTGTCGGTTTCGAGCTCACGGGTCATTTGCCGGCAGGGGCCACAGCCACCGATCTCGTGCTCACCGTCACCGAGATCCTGCGGAAAGAGGGCGTGGTCGGAAAGTTCGTCGAGTTCTTCGGCAGCGGCCTGGCGGGGATGTCGCTCGCCGACCGGGCCACGATCGCCAACATGGCTCCCGAGTACGGTGCCACGATGGGCTTCTTCCCGATCGACGACGAGACCCTCGCCTACCTGCGGCTCACGGGCCGGCCTGCGGAGCAGGTGACGCTCGTCGAGCGGTACATGAAGGAGCAGGGGATGTTCCGCACCGATGCGGCTCCGACTCCCGAGTTCACCAAGCGGCTTTCGCTCGACCTCGGTAGCGTCGTGCCGAGCCTTGCCGGCCCGAAGCGTCCGCAAGACCGCGTCCCGCTCGCGCAGGTGAAGAAGGCTTTCGCGGAGTCGCTCACGGCGCCGACCGCGAAGCGGGGTTTTGCGCTCGAGGGTGCGGCCCTCTCCCGCACCGGCACGGTCCGCGAGAACGGCCATGCCGACACGATCGGTCACGGGGCCGTCGTGATCGCCGCGATCACCAGCTGCACCAACACGAGCAACCCGAGCGTGATGGTGGCCGCGGGGCTCGTGGCGCGGAAGGCGGTCGCCAAGGGACTCGCCACGAAGCCGTGGGTGAAGACGAGCCTGGCCCCCGGATCTCGCGTGGTGACCGACTATCTGGAGAAGTCGGGGCTCGACAAGGATCTCGATGCGCTCGGCTTTGAAACTGTGGGCTACGGCTGCACCACCTGCATCGGCAACTCCGGGCCGCTGCCGGACCACGTGGCCGCCGCGGTGACCGAAGGGGATCTCGTTGCAGCCGCCGTGCTCTCGGGAAACCGCAACTTCGAGGGCCGCGTTAACCCGCTCGTGAAGGCGAACTGGCTCGCCAGCCCGCCGTTGGTCGTCGCCTACGCCCTCGCCGGCACCACCGACATCGACCTCGAACGGGAGCCGCTCGGCACCGGGAAGGATGGGACGCCGGTGTTCCTCAAGGACATCTGGCCCACGGCCGAAGAGATTCGTGCCACCGTGGAGGCCAGCGTGATCCCGGCGCAGTTCCAGACGCGATACGACAACGTCTGGGAGTCAAACCCTCGCTGGAATGCGGTGCCGACGACCGCGGGCGAACTCTACGACTGGGATGCGGCGAGCACCTACATCCAGGAGCCGCCGTTCCTTGCCGAACTCTCCCGGGAGCCGAAGCCGCCGGCGAGCATCCGCGGGGCCCGCGTGCTGCTCGCCCTCGGCGACAGCGTGACCACCGATCACATCTC
>JBBAVQ010000380.1:0-2409 GCA_040397625.1 Pirellulales bacterium
CGCAGTCTGCCAGCGGCACCCCGGTGGGCGTCCACGTCCACGCCGACGGCACCGTTCACGGCGCGCACTAGGATCACACCATGCTCAACGCCGTCATTCGCTTCGCCCTGCGATACCGCCTGCTCGTGGTAGTGGCGAGCCTCATGCTGCTGTTCTACGGCAGCTATCTGGCGACGCTCATGCCCATCGACGTGTTTCCCGATCTTGACCGGCCGCGGGTCGTGATCATCACCGAGTGTCCGGGGCTGGCGGCCGAGGAGGTGGAAACGCTCGTCACCCAGCCGATCGAAATCGCCCTGCTGGGCGCGAATGGCGTTGAGGCGGTGCGCAGCCAGTCCACGGCGGGCCTGAACGTGATCTACGTCGAGTTCAACTGGGACGTCGAGGTTCGCGCCGCACGGCAGACCGTGCAGGAGCGGCTGACGACGGTCGCCGGAATCCTCCCCGAGGGCATCCGGCCGCAGATGACGCCCACGGCCTCGATCATGGGGCAGATCGTGATCGCCGGCATGTACCGGCAGCAGGGCCCAGGGGGCGGCGAGCTCGCCGTGATCCAGGAGACACCCTACCTCGCCGAGCTGGCCGGTGACGGCGGAGAGCCTGCGGTGCAGGCGTGGAAGGTCATCGACCGCCATCGCCCCGCCACGTGGGAGCGGGTTCCGGTGCAGAGCACCCGGTGGATCACGCCCGCTAAAGGCCCAGAGGACGACGGCCAGGCTGAGCCCCCGCGTGCAGCCATGCTCACGATTGCCGGCCGCGACCGCGAAGTCGTGTTCCCCTCGAAGCTGCAGCAGTCGATGAACCTGCGCACCACCGCCGACTGGGTCGTGCGGCCCCGCCTCCTGAAAATCCCCGGCGTCGCCGAGGTGTTCATCCAGGGAGGCGACCGCAAGCAGTACCAGATCCTCGCCGACCCCGCGGCCATGCACGAATACGGCGTGTCGCTACAGATGGTCGAGCAGGCCCTGCGCGACAGCAACATCAACTCGAGCGGTGGGTTCGCCGTCCAGGGCGAGCAGGAGCGACCGATCCGGGTGTTGGGGAGGCTCGGCCCCGATTCTGCCAGGGTGCTCGAGGATCTCCGCAAGGTGCCGGTGGCCGTCCACCCCAAGCGCACGGTCCTCCTGGGGCAGGTGGCGGACGTCGTGGAGGGCCCGCAGTTCAAACGCGGCGACGGCGCCATCAACGGTGTGCCCGGCGTTGTATTCACCATCGCCAAGCAGCCGCATGTCGACACGCGAGCCCTCACCGACCGGATCGCCGACGCGTTTCGAGAGGTGGAGGCCGCCCTGCCGGCAGACGTCGTTGTGAACTCGGAGCTCTTCCGGCTCAAGACCTTCATCGACCGGGGCATCTTCAACGTCGGCGAGGCTCTCGTGATCGGGGCGCTGCTCGTGCTGATCGTGCTGTTCCTGTTCCTCATGAACCTCCGCACCACGTTCATCACGCTCACGGCCATCCCGCTGTCGCTGGTCATCACCACGCTCGTCTTCCGGATCACCGGGATGCTGACCGGCACGCATCTCTCCATCAACGTGATGACGCTCGGTGGCATCGCGGTTGCCATGGGCGAGCTCGTGGACGACGCCATCGTCGACGTCGAGAACATCTTCCGACGGCTCAAGGAGAACAACGCCCTCCCCGAGCCGCGTCCGGCCCTCCGCGTGGTCTACGACGCGAGCCGGGAGATCCGCAGTGCCATCGTGTTCGGCACCGCCGTCGTGATCCTGGTCTTCCTCCCCTTGTTCGCGCGGTCGGGGGTCGAGGTCGGCCTGTTCGCGCCGCTCGGCGTGGCCTACATCGTGTCGATCCTCGCGTCGCTGCTCGTGTCACTGACCGTGACGCCCGTGCTGTCGTACTACCTGCTGCCGCAATCGCCGGCCGCCCACCACGAACAGGACGGGCTGCTCCTGCGGATCCTGAAGTCAATGGCCACACCGCTGATCCGATTCAGCATGGCCGTTCCTGGGCTGCTCCTCGTGGCGACGTGGCTGGGCGTGGCGATTGCCGGCTGGGAACTCTCCCGGCTGGGTCGCGACTTCCTGCCGCCATTCGACGAGGGCAGTGTGCTCGTCAACGTTACGCTTCCAGCGGGTTCATCGCTCGACGCCTCGAATGAGGTGTCGGCGCTGATCGACGCGAAGCTGCGGGCACTCCAGAAAACCGACGACCGGCCGAATGGCGAGATCATCCATTTCGTACGGCGAACCGGCCGGGCCGAGATGGACGAGCATGCGGCGCCGGTGAACGCAGGTGAATACATCCTCAGCATCAATCCCCAGTGCGGCCGCCACCGCGACGAGATCATCAAGGAACTGCTTGCGGAACTTGGCAGTGAGGTTCCCGGCGTCGCCATCGAGGTGGAGCAGCCGCTCGCCCACCTCATCAGCCACATGGTGTCGGGCGTTT
>JBBAVQ010000381.1:0-2350 GCA_040397625.1 Pirellulales bacterium
CCGCCGCCGATACGGTCGCCGCCGGCGCCGCCCACGATCGTGTCGCTGCCCGGCGTGCCTGCCTGGAAATCGGGGTTGGCGGCGATGAAGGCGACCATGTCGCCGACCTCGTCCTCGCCGAAGAGCTGGTCCTCGCCGTCGCCGCCCGAAATCGTGTCGGCGCCGCCGTAGCCGAGCACGATGTCGTTGCCGCCATCGCCGGCCAGCGAGTCATTCCCCTTGCGGCCCACGACCCTGTCGCTGCCCGCCGTGCCCGCCACGCTGCCGCGGTCGCCGAAGAGCGTGTTGGTGGCCGCGCCGCCGGTGAGCCGGTCGTTGCCCGGCCCGCCGTAGCCCCACACGGGAATGCTCACGTTGGCCGTGACGGTGATGATGTCGTTGCCGAGGCCAGCATCGAACCAGATCGTCTGAATGCCGGCCGCCGAAACCCGCTCCACGTAGTCGTAGCCGGTGACCACGATCTCGTTGGTGGTGGAGTTGTAGTCGATCGTGAACGTCTCGTCGCCGTCCTCCGTCTCACCGGGCAGCACGGTGCCCGCCCGCGGGCCCGCATTGAGCACGACGGCGTTGATGCCCGCCGTGGCCCCGCTCGAGTCGTGGTCGAACGAGCCCACCACGTCGAAGAGATTCGGCTTAACCGGCGGACAGGTGACGTAGTTGAAGTCGACGATCGTCTCGTCGAGCAGCCTGAAACTGTCGCTCCAGAGCGTCACGAAGCCGAAGGGCGTGGAGAGGCCGACCTTGATGTAGGCCTCGAAGAAGGCCTTGAGTGCGCCCTCGAAGTCGAAGATGCACTCCGGCCCGCTGCGGAGATTGGCCGCGAACTCGTCGAGATGCACCCGGCCGTCGTCGTCGTTGTCCTTGAGGTTGGCGCCGAGGACGCCCTCGACGCCCCCCTTTACGCCCGCCTTCGCCACGGCCACGTTGAGTTCGGCGCCCGCGCCGATCGTGGCGGTGAAAGTCAGTTCGGTCGCGTCGGTGCCCGAGGAGACGTGGTCATCGAGATAGACGCCGTTGAGGAGCTTGTCGGCGTTGAAGCTCTCGCCCGACATCGCCTGGCGGAGGCCGAACGTGTCGTAGCCGACCGTGAAGTTGGTGGTGAAGCGGACGCCGCCGAAGATCGAGGCGAACAGCGGCGGGAAGATCGGGAAGCTCTGGCTCAGCTCGAACCCGGCGTTCAGCGACGGCAGATGCCAGCTCACGAGCGTGGCATCGCCGCCGAACAGGAACTTGAAGAGTTGCTCGCCGGGGCTCGTGATGATCGGGAAGGTGAGCGAGCCCTTGGTGACGTCTGCGTAGGCGTTCTTCACGCTCTCGGGCGCCGCGGCATCGGTCGGCGAGGCGAGGATTTCCTTGAGTGCATTGGCCACCGGTACGGTCGTGGTGAACGCGGAGGAGTCGCCGCTGCCGCCCAGGAGCTTGGTCGCGTTGCCCGAGAGGCCGCCGAGCGAGATCCTTCCGGAGGCGGTGATGCCGGAGAGCGTGTCGATCGTGTCCACGACCTGATCCACCGTCTCGATGAAGGTCACCGCCGACGCGTAGTCCTCGCCGCTGAACAGCCGGATCGCGTCGAGGAACGTCACGCTGCTCCCACCGACGAGTTTGGAGAGGTCGGAGACGAGCGGGATGTCGCTCGTGAGCAGGTCGAGCACCGGCGCGAGCGGCTCGACCATGTCGTTGACCGCCGCGAAGACCTCCTGGACGGGGCCGTTGAGCAGACCGCCCAAGTCGATGTAGGTGTCGGTGATCGTGAAGAAGAACTTGTCGGCGGAGATCGCCGAGAAGCTGACGGCCGAGCCGCCGGTCGCGGCGGAGTCGGTGTAGCCCATGGCCAGCGAGAGCCCGAGGCCGGCGGCTTTCGAGCCGATCTTGAACGCCTCGGCCGTGAGGTCGAGCTTGATGTCGGCCCGCACCGTGCCGCCGGGCGTGGCGGAGGCGAACAGGCCGGGTATCCCCGCGATCGTGGTGCTGCCTGCCGGCAGGTCGAGCGTGAGCGAGGCGTCGAGCTCGCGGCTGGCGGCGTCGGTGACGGGCCCCTTCGTCTGGTCGTCGAGGCTGAAGTAGATCGGCCCGAGCCGCAGGTCGAGGCCCGCGGTAGCGGGCAGCGCCAGCCCGAACGTGGCCGTCACCTCGTTGCCCGAATCGGTCTTGAGGAAGAAGCCCTTCGTGCGGCTATAGCCGAGGCCGAGATCGACCGTAAAGCCGGCGAGCAGGTCGACGCCGAGCGAGCCGCGGAGTTCGAGGCCGAGCGCGTCGAGCCCGAAGTCGATCGAGCCCACGTCGAGGGTGCGGGTGGTGGATCCCGAGAGTGTGAAATCGACGATGAACTCGTCGGACACGCCGAGGATGC
>JBBAVQ010000382.1:0-2348 GCA_040397625.1 Pirellulales bacterium
GATCCGCGCCCATGACGAGAGCCGCTCGTTGCCCAGATAGGTGGCGACATCGGCCACGCAGGCCGGCGAGCCGTGCACCGCGAGCCCCTTGAAGGCCAAGGCCTTGTCCGCTTCCGTTGTCTCCGAGCGGATCACGGCGAGCAGTTCCGGCTCGCGCGACGGCGCGGCCTGCTGGGCATGCACCCAGCCGGCGGCGAACGCCAGGGCCGCGGCGACCACGGCACAGAAATGCGACTTCAGCATCACAGCCTCCAGGGCTCGCGAAGCGACTCCGACCGCAGCCGGTTCGCCTGATCATCGTTCACGAACTGCCACGACGCGGTGTCGAGCTTCACGGGGCGGCCCAGAAAGAGCGCCACGTTCGCCGCGTGACAGGCGATGTGGGCGTTGCAGGCCGCGTCGGCGTTGCCCTTGGGCTTGCCGCGGGTCTTCACGCAGTCGAGGAAGTCACGGACGTGGAACGTGGCCGGATAGCCGCCGATCTCCTCGACCTTGCGGCCCGCCATCAGTTCGGGCGACGAGAGCACGATCTTCCCGCTGTCGCCGGCCTCCACCCAGCCCGTCTCCCCCTCGAACCGCACCGGGCACGAACCCAGCGGGATCCAATCCTTCTCGCGGAAGATGAGCTCCGCGCCGTTTGCGTAGCGGCAGACGATCTGGCCATCGACAGGGGGTGCGTAGTCGACCGGCGGCGGGCAGTCGTTGACCGCCCACTGGCAGAGGTCGACGCAGTGCGATCCCCACTCGAGCACGCCGCCGCCGACGAGCCCGCCCCCCTTCTCGAAGTTGAATCCGTCGGCGAGCGTCTTGGCATTGAAGGGCCGCCAGGCGGCTGGGCCGACGTACATATCCCAGTCGGCCACGGCCGGATCGGGCAGCGGCTCCTCCGGCAGCCAGCCGCTGGAAAACGCCCGCATACCCTGCGGATGAGCGAACACACGCGTGATCCTTCCGAGCCGGCCGGTGCGGGCCAGTTCGCAGGCGAAGGCGAAGTGGGGCAGGTTCCGTCGCTGCGTGCCCGCCTGAAACACCGTGCCACACCGCCGCATCGTGTCGCGGAGGATCAGGCTCTCGGCGATGTTCTTCGTGCAGGGCTTCTCGCAGTAGACGTCCTTGCCGGCCTTGGCGGCGAGCATCGCCATCAGGCCGTGCCAGTTGGGCCCGGTGGCGATCAGCACCGCGTCGACATCCTTCTGGTCGAGGAGCTCGCGGAAGTCGCTGTAGGTGCGGCACTCGGCGGTGCCGTGGTGCTTGTCGGCGATCGCCTTCACGGCGTCGCGGCGGTCCTGCTTCACGTCGCAGACCGCCACGAACTGCACGTCGGGCTGCTGGAGAAAGCAGCCGAGGTCGTATTCGCCGCGGCGGCCGATGCCGATCCCGGCCACGCGAACCCGCTCGCTCGGCGGCACGGCCCCATCGAGCCCGAGCGCCGACGACGGGATCACCAGCGGCGCCGCCACGGCGGCGGCCGAGCCGGCCACGACCTGCTTCACGAACCGCCGGCGCGAACCGACGCCGTCGATGCGTCCACTCGTGGTCATAGTTCCCCCTTCACGGCGAGGTCATGGAAATAGTGCGTGACTTTCCCCTGGTTGGCCAGCAGCCAGTCGATCGACGGCTCGTGCCGCATCGCCTTGCCGATCGCCCTGGCCGTGGCCTCGCGATTGGTGCGGAACAGGATCTCGGGATCGTAGTCGGCCTCGACGATCGACGGATCGAGCCAGACCGACACGATGATCCCGAGGTCGTTGGCCTTCTTCTTCGGGATGTCGCCGGCCCGCACGGCGTCGAGCACGCCGTGGGCGATCGCGGCCTGCACCGTGCCCATGAGGATGTTCGTGTACTTCTCGTGCTTGACGGTCACCTTGCTGACCATCAGCGTGGCGGGCCGCACCTGCACGTCGGAGTTGAGGATCGCGAACACCCGCGAGTGCCCCTTCGTCTGATCGCCGAGCAGGTTGGCGATCGCGTAGCCGACCGGCCCGTCGAGCTCGCCGATCACCACCTCCGGCTCGGCGGCGCTCCACGCGGCCTCGTCCTCGACGAGCGCCTCGCCGGTTCGCATCACGATCTTTCCGCCGGGCACGGGGCGGCGGGCGGGCTTGGGCTTCTTCGCCATGGGGACGTCTCCGCGGTGTCCTGCCGGCCGGAGTCGCCCCGACCGGTCATGCGGCATGGTACCCGATCGAAGCAACGGCAGCCGTGGCGTCCTGGGCGAAGTTTCGGCGGAGCTTCCTGCCGTCGACGATGTCGCCTTTGCGAGTGATGCCGGCCTGCCGCCGGACTCAGGCCGCCGCGGCCTTCGCCACAGAGGCTGATCGCGATCCGGGCCATGCCACCGGTTCCGC
>JBBAVQ010000383.1:0-664 GCA_040397625.1 Pirellulales bacterium
AGCCGACCGGCCGTGAGGCCGCGGGGGTTCGTCACTCCGCGCCGGTCACTCGGCGGATATACGCGACTTCGTCCTGGCTGAACGGCGTACCGTCGGGCTGGAGGACGTCGTGGAACCAGACCGGCGGTGGCGCCGTGGAGGCCTTCTTCCACGAGTCCCACGGGTAGATCGTCTGCGACTTGCCATTGATAAAGCCCCAGCAGTAAGCGGCCACCTTTCGGTCTTTCATGATCCCGAGATGAGGCTCGAAGGTGCTCTTGTTCGGCCGCGCCATGAATTCCGTGCACAGCAGCGGCCTGCCGTAGGTCGAGAGATTCTCGATGCAGCGGCGAAGCGAGGCGGCATCGCCATACGAATGGAAGCTCACCACATCACTGTGGGCGATTTGGATGCGCTTGCAGGTGTCGAGCGTGGTCACGTTGTCGGAATCCCGCCACACGCCCGACGTGAGCGGCTGCGTTGGCCTCGCTTCACGGGCCCAGGCAAACGCCTCGGGCAGCAGCGCGTTGACGAGAGCAACCTTGTTTTTCGGTTCGAGCCCGGGCCGCCTCACGCCGCCGCCATCGAGGTTGTCGGGCTCGTTCCAGACGTCCCAGACGACCACCCGCGGATCGTCGGCAAACCGGCCCACCACACCGAGCACGTACTCACGGAGCCGGGCCCT
>JBBAVQ010000383.1:674-2330 GCA_040397625.1 Pirellulales bacterium
GTTGTGCGTGAACGGGAGCGGCTCAGGCTGGCGTCCGATCCGTGGCTGCGGATGCCAACAGCTGTCGAAGAGTACGAACATCACGCCGATGTGGTGGCGGTCGGCGATCGCCAGAAACGCTTCGCACCGTCCCAGAAAACCTTCGCGATCCTGCAGCCAGAGCAGGTCGTGGAGGAAGACGCGGACGGAGTTGAACCCGAGGCCCCGCGCCATCGCGAGTTCGCGGTCGATCGTTTTGGGGTCGAACGTCTCGGCCTGAAACATCTCCAGCTGGTTGATGGCCGTGCTGGGGATGTAGTTACAGCCGACGAGCCATGGCTGGGTGGCATACCAGGCGGCCGCCTGCTCGCGGCTCCAGCGGCCCGGGGCGTCGGTGACCAGCTCGGGGTCCACGGCCGCAGCTGGTCTGCAGCATGCCAGCACCATCAGCAGGGCCAGTAGCAGGGCCAGGATTGGCCTGGAGGCCGACGGCACAGCCGTGCGATGACCATCCATAAAGTTGCTCCTCTGTTGGGGACCGTCCCGGCAATCTACCAAGCGGCGGGCCGTTGGGCGTGGGTACACTCGCTGCATCATGACGAAGCCACGTCCCAAACGTCCCGGCCCGCGCCCAGCCCCTTCCGGCCACGGTTCGCGCGAGGCCGCGCGACCTCGGCCGCCTGTGCCGCAGCGAGGTCAGTCGTCTGCAAGGCCTGCTGGTCGGCCGGAGCAGCGGCATCGCGGCAAGGCCGAGGAGATGTTTCACGGGCTGCGGGCCTGCGAGGCCATCTTCGCAAAGCGTCCGCAGGCAATCGTGCGGGTGTATCTCACGGAGGCCCGCCGGCGGCATTTCGCGAAGCTCATCGAGTGGTGCGCGCGGGAACGAAAAGGCTTCCAGGTTGTGGCCGACGAAAACCTCGAGCGGCTCACGAAGTCGATCCACCACGAGGGCGTGGCGATCCTCGCCGCCACCGTGCCGCGGTGGACGCTCGACAACCTGCTCGCCACCGTGACCGCGGCGGCGACGCCCGGCCCGCTCGTCTATCTCGACGGCGTGCAAAACCCTCACAACCTCGGCTCAATCCTGCGGACGGCGGCGCACTTCGGCGCCGCGGCGATCGTGGGCCGTGCCGGCGAGTTGCCGCCGCTCTCGCCCGCGGCGGTTCGCGTGGCCGAAGGTGCTGCGGAGTTTGTGCCCGTGTGCGACCTGGCGGATCCGGTGGCCGATCTGAGGCGGCTCGCGAAGTCGGGCTTCCGGATCGTGGCCACGTCGAGCCATCGCGGCAAGCCGCTCGCGGCGGCGAACCTCGGCGGCAGGGTTGTGATCGTGCTCGGCAGCGAGGGAGAGGGCGTGTCGCGGGCGATCGAGACCGCGGCCGCAGAGTGCGTGCAGATCCCTGGCACCGGCGCGGTCGAGAGCCTCAATGTGGGCGTCGCCTGCGGCGTGGCCCTCGCCGAGGCCTGGCGACAGCGGTCAACGCGGTAGGTGGGACGAACCACCAACCGACATCGCGTCTGTCGAGGGACGCCCGCGGCCTTACGGCCGGTCGGCTTACTCCGGCCTCCGTCCAAGCCCAACGCCGTGAGGCGTGGGGCGAACCACCAACAGACATCGCGTCCGACGAGGGACGCCCGCGGCCTTACGGCCGGTCGGCTTACTCCGGCCTCCGTCCAAGC
>JBBAVQ010000384.1:0-2308 GCA_040397625.1 Pirellulales bacterium
CAAACTCGTCGGCCACGAGCTGCCGGATCTTGGTGTTGAGCCCCTGCCCCATCTCCGTGCCGCCGGTGGACACCTGCACCGTGCCGTCCTCATAGACGTTCACGAGTGCGTTGCCCTGATTGAGGAACTTCGCCGTGAACGAGATCCCAAACTTCACCGGCATCATCGCCACGCCGCGGAGCACGAGCGGATTGCGGGCGTTGGCCGCCTCCACCTCGGCCAGCCGCCGGTCGAAGTCGCTGCGGAGGCGGAGCGTGTCGAGGATCTTCGCGACATGGTTGCCCTTCACGACCTGGCCGTAGGGCGTGACGTTGCGGTCGTGGATACCGTAGAGGTTGCGCCGCTGGACGTCGATCGCGGCGACCGGCTTGCCGCAGCCGCGGAGGTGCGTGGCGATCTCCGCAATCACACTCTCGGTCACCGCCATGCCCTGCGGCCCGCCAAATCCGCGAAACGCCGTGGCGGGCGAAATGTTCGTGAAGCAGACGCGGCCGCGGATCTCGACGTCGGGCAGCCAGTAGGCGTTGTCAACGTGGAACATCGAGCGTTCCATGATCGACGTCGAGAGGTCGGCCGCCGCGCCGCCGGCGGAATGAAACTCAACCACGTAGCCAAGGATCCGGCCCTCGTCGTCGAAGCCCACCTCCCAGGCGGTGCGGTAGGCGTGCCGCTTGCCCGTCGAGGCCATGTCGTCCTCGCGGACGTACACGATCCGGGCCGCGCGGCCGGTTCGCTTGGCGACGAGAGCGGCCATCACGGCGGGCAGCACGGCCTGCGTTTCCTTGCCGCCGAAGCCGCCCCCCATCCGCTTGCAGACACAGACCACCTCGTGCATGCCGATCCCGAGCGCCTCGGCGACGACATGCTGCGTCTCGGTCGGCCCCTGCGTGGAGGAATGGACGACGATCTGGCCTCCTTCGCCGGGAATCCCCACCGCCGCCTGCGGCTCGAGATAGAGATGCTCCTGGCCAAGGTTGTGGAACACACCGGCAAGACGGTGCGGCGCTGCCGCGATCGCCGCGGCGGCATCGCCCCGTGCGATCCGCCGGGCGGGCCCGAGAAACCGGCCGCGTTCGATTGCCCGTTCGATCGTCAGGATCGGCTCGGTGACCTCGATGTCGAGCCGCACGAGCCGGCGGGCCTCGTCGAGCACTGCCTGTGTCTCGGCGGCGATCACGACCACCGGCTGGCCAACGTAGAGCACCTCGCCGTCGGCAAGGATTGGTTCGTCCTTGATGATCGGTCCCCAGATCCTCGCCCCCGGCAGATCCGCCGCCGTGACAAGATCGACGACGCCGGGCACGCCGCGGGCCGCCGCAAGGTCGATGCTGCGGATTCGGCCACTCGCCACCGGGCTCGGCACGAAGCCCACGACGAGTTCGTCACTCCGCCGCGGCAGGTCGGCGATGTAGGCGGCGGAGCCCGTGACGTGCCCGACGCCTGAATCGTGTGGAATCGTCCGCCCCACACTCGGCACGTGGGCCTCGGGCTCCGCGACGGGATGGAACTTCGCACCGCTCATCCGACGGCCACTCGCTGCTCGTGGAAAAACTTGAGGAGCACGTTGCGGGCGAGCTGGAGGCGATACTCGCTGCTGCCGCGCACGTCGGTCAGCGGCCGGATCTCGCCGACGGCCACGTCACCGGCCCGGCGGAAGGTCTCCTCCGTGAAGGGCTGGCCCACCAGCGCCGCCTCGGCGGCTCGCATCCGCACCACCGTCGGCCCCACGCCGCCGAAGGCGATCCGAGCCGAGGCGATCGTGTCTCCACTGCAGCGGAGGTGAATCGCGGAGGTGAACGTCGAGATGTCGAGGTCGCGGCGGCGAGACACCTTCACCAGTCGGAGGATGTCGCCCGGGGCAGGCAGCGGCATCCGCACTTCCACGAGCAGTTCGTCGGCCGCAAGATCGAGCTGCTTGTAGCCCTTGTAGAAGGAGTCGATCGGCACCTGCCGCGTGGCCGTCGCGCTGGCGAGGCCAAGCGTTGCCTCCATCGCGAACAGGAGCGGCAGCGAGTCGGCGATCGGCGAGCCATTGACGATGTTGCCGCCGAGCGTGCCAACGTGGCGGATCTGCGGACCGCCGAAGGCCTCGAGCACCGCCACGGCCTCACCACACCGCTCGGAGCAGACCGCGAGCATGTCGGTCCACGTGGCGAGCGGCCCGGCGACGAGCGTGGCCTCGCCCTCACACGGCCCGACTCCTGCGCTATCCTCGTCTAAGCCCAACGCCGTGAGGCGTGGGGCCGAACCGCTCGATGCCGCACCTGCTCTGTCCTCGTCTAAGCCCAACGCCGTGAGGCGTGGGGCC
>JBBAVQ010000385.1:0-2303 GCA_040397625.1 Pirellulales bacterium
GTTTGACGACGTACTTCTCCTCGTTGTTGCCCGGCAGCACGTTCTCGTGGATCGCGAACGTGCAGGCCCGCACGTGGTCGGCGATCCGCCGCATCCGCCGGCCATCGTCGGTCGCCGGCTCATACCGCCTGCCGCAGACCTCCGCCACCGCCTCGACGAGCGGCCGGAGAATGTCGATGTGGAAGTTCGAGTCGACTCCCTGAAGCATGGCGCAGGTCCGCTCCAGCCCCATGCCGGTGTCGATGTTGCGGCTGGGCAATGGGTGGAGGTTGTCGGGGGGCGGGCCCACGCGGTTGAACTGCGTGAACACGAGGTTCCAGATCTCCACGTCGCTCCCGTCGGGCATCCGGTAGAAGATCTCGCTGCACGGGCCGCACACGCCGTCGGGCCCCTGCGAAGGCGAGCTGGCGGGCCAGAAGTTGTCGTCTTCGCCCATCCGCGTGATTCTCGCGGCCGGCACGCCGATCTCGTCGGCCCAGATCGCAAAGGCCTCGTTGTCGTCTTGGTAGACCGTAATCGAGAGCTTCTCGGGGGCGATGTTCAGCCAGTTCTTCGCGGTGAGAAACTCCCACGCCCAGTGGATCGCCTCGCGCTTGAAGTAGTCGCCGAAGGAGAAGTTGCCGAGCATCTCGAAGAACGTGTGATGCCGCGGCGTCCGCCCCACGTTGTCGATGTCGCCCGTCCGCAGGCACTTCTGGCAGGTCGTGGCCCGGGTGAACTCCAGTTTGCACTTGCCGAGGAAGTGGTCCTTGAACTGGTTCATGCCGGCCGGCGTGAAGAGCACCGACGGATCCCACCGGGGCACGAGCACGTCGCTGGGGCGGCGGACGCAGCCCTTCGACTCGAAGAATGCGAGATAGGCTTCGCGGAGATCGTCGGCCTTCATGTCTGCAGTCGGCTCCCGGGGAACCGCCGGAAAACCCCGGCGGGGCCGACACTATACCCGTGGCGACGGCGACAACGCGATGCCGCCATGGGGCCCGCCTCGCGAGGCCAATCACACCCGAAACAGCACCGCCCACGAGCGGCCGCTTGGGTCAGCCTCACGTGGGCGGTTGGGGGGATAACAATCTGCCGGCCGTTTGCCGGCGGCGATCACTCGCTGGCGGCACCACCGTCGCTCGCCATCGCGATCACGGTATCCTTGCTGGCGAGGATCTTCTCGCGAATCTCCTGGGCCACGGCCGGATTGTCCTTGAGGAACTGTCGGGCCTTCTCGCGGCCCTGGCCGAGGTGTGTCTCGCCATACCGCAGCCAGGTGCCCGTCTTGTCGACGAGCTTGGCGATGATCGCCAGGTCGAGGATGTCGCCTTCGACGCTGATGCCATCGGCGTGCATCATGTCGAACTCAGCCACCCGGAATGGCGGCGCCACCTTGTTCTTGACCACCTTCACCTTCACTCGCTGGCCGACGACTTCCTCGCCGTCCTTGAGGGTGCCGATCCGGCGGACATCGACGCGGCAGGACGAGTAAAACTTCAGCGCCCGGCCGCCAGGCGTGGTCTCGGGGCTACCGAACATGACGCCGATCTTCTCACGGATCTGGTTGATGAAGATCACGGTCGTCTTGCTCTTGGCGATAGCGCCCGTGAGTTTCCGCATCGCCTGGCTCATGAGCCGGGCCTGCAGGCCTACGAACGAATCGCCAATCTCGCCGTCGAGTTCCTTTTGCGGCACAAGGGCTGCCACGGAGTCGATGACGATGATGTCGACCGCGTTGCTCTTGATCAGCATTTCCGCGATGTTCATCGCTTCCTCACCGCTCGTCGGCTGGCTGACGAGCAGGCTCTCGAGCGAGATGCCGAGCTTCTTGGCCCAACTCGGGTCGAGGGCGTGCTCGGCGTCGATGAAGGCCGCGATGCCACCGGCACGCTGAGCCGCCGCCACCGAGTGGAGCGCGATCGTCGTCTTGCCGCTCGACTCGGGACCGAAGACTTCGATGATCCGGCCGCGGGGGAAGCCCTTACCGCCGAGGGCGAGATCGACCGACAGGCTGCCCGACGAGATGCCTTCGATCGGCTTCTGGGCATCGAGGCCCAGTGGCATGATCGAGCCCTCGCCGAACTCCTTCTCGATCTGGGCGAGCGTGTTGCGGAGCATCGGGTTGTCGTCGAGGAACGACGACGATGACGACGTCTTCGCTCCCTTCTTCCCAGCCTTCTCCTGCAGCCTCGCCTCGCGAGCGTCTTTTTCCTTGTCCTTGTCGTCCTTCTTTCCCATCCGACCATTCACTCCTTCGACTGCCGTTACCATGGCGACCATCTCCCACGCTTCCCGGCACGTCGTCGGGGTGGTTGCTTCGC
>JBBAVQ010000386.1:0-2300 GCA_040397625.1 Pirellulales bacterium
CCGACATCGAGCTGCGGCAGGCGCCCCTCTTCAGTTCGGCGATCCGCTGGTGCTCGAATCTCGCCGCCCCGGACATGCTCTGGAACTGGTCGAGCTACCTGCCCGGATTTCTCACCGCCCCGGAGGGCTGGCTCGGGCCCTACCTCAACCTCTTCCCGCTGGTGACGATCGGCCTGTTCCTCTGGCAGCAGAAGCTCTTCATGCCGCCCGCCATGAACGAGGAGCAGAAGATGCAGCAGCAAGTGATGAACTACATGATGTGGTTCATGGCCCTGATGTTCTTCAAGGTGCCCTGCGGCCTCTGCCTCTACTTCATCGCCTCGAGCCTCTGGGGCATCGCGGAGCGGCTCTGGATGCCGAAGACGCTGCCCGCGGCAGCCGGCGGCGGCCGGGTGGTGGACGCGGCGTTCACGCCGGTCGGCAAGGCGTCGGCCAACGGTGCCGCCACGGCGGCTCGCGAGAAGCGGCAGTCGCGCAAGCGGAAGTAGCGTTCTCGTAGAGCAGGTTGCCAACCTGCGTGCCCTCGTGATCCCCGTAGCACAGGTTTTCAACCTGTGTGCCGTGTTCCGCGGCGGCTCGGGGTCGCCCATGCCCCGATAGTTCGGCTCTCGGAGCATGGGCGACCCCTCGCTGGCATCACCCGACGCGTTGTCTGTGGTGGTTCGCCCCACGCCTTACGGCGTTGGGCTTGGACGGCAGTCGTACGAGCCGACCGGCCGTGAGGCCGCGGGCGTCCCCAACGCTTGGGCCCGTGTTCAAGCCGACCGGCCGTGAGACGGCGGGCGGTTTGCGGTATCGTCGAGGTGCTCATGTGGTCTGCGGATGAACTCATCGTCGCGCCGGCGACCGTGCCCGGAAACGGAGCCCGGGCGATCGTGCGCCTGGCGGGCGACGGACTCGCCGATCTGCTGCAGACGCTCCTCTCGGCGACGGCGTGGCCTCGGCACGGCGAACACCCCCGGGTGGTGCAGGCCACGCTGGCCGCTGGAGGGCTGGGGCGTGACTGGGGCCAACTGTCGGTCGAGGTGCTCGTCTGGCCGGGACCCGCAGGGCCGATCGGCGGACCGCTCGCCGAAGTGCAACTGCCCGCCTCGGCGCCTCTCGTCGATGCGGTGATCGCGGAGGCCTGCCGTCACGGCGCGCGGCTCGCCCGCGGCGGGGAGTTTACGCTACGGGCTTTTCTTGCCGGCCGACTCGACCTGGTGCAGGCCGAGGCGGTGCTCGGCGTTGTCGATGCGCGGACGCCCGAGCAGCTGGCCGCCGCCCTCGACCGCCTTGGCGGCGGGGCCGGCGCGGCGCTGGCCGCCGTCCATGGGGATCTGCTCGACCTGCTCGCCGACATCGAGGCTTCGATCGACTTCGCGGACGAGACGACGCCCGACGCCGTGCCCGTTGCGCCGGCGTGGCCGGCGGTCGCCACGCGGCTCGACCGCTGCCTCGACGCGATCACCGGCGTGGCCGCCGCGCTCGCGGGCCGCGACGCCGCCGCTGGCGACCTGCCGCGGGTCGTCCTCGTAGGCCGGCCGAACATCGGCAAGAGCAGCCTGTTCAACGCCGTCGCCGGCCGCGACGCCGCGCTCGTCGCCGACGAGTCGGGAACCACCCGCGACTCGATCGAGGCTCGCGTGTGCGGCAGGCTCGGCCGCGACTGGCTGCTCGTCGATCTCGCGGGCGTCGATGACGCTGTGGCGGTGAGCGGCGACCCGATCGACGTGGCAGCACGAGCGCGGGCTGGAGACGAGGCCTCGCGAGCCGATGTGGTCGTTGCCTGCCGCGACGCCGGTGACGGCCGCGCGGCCCCGGCGATCGAGGGAGCTGCTTGGCGGATTGACGTCGTCACGCGGTGCGATCTGCTCGGGGAGGAAGGCGACTCCAGCGCCGCGATCGTTACGAGTGCCTTGGCTGGCACGGGAGTTGGGGAGCTGAAGGCCGCCATCGACGCGGCCGTCACCGCCTTGCCTGCGCCGGTGTCGGCGACGCTGCGGATGCGGGTGGCCACGGCCGCCGCTGGCACCTCGGTTGCGGGGGCCCGGCAGGCGGTTGAAGAGGCGCTCGCCGGGCGGAGGATCGACGAGGCGGTGGTGGCGGGCAGCCTCCGCGCCGCGGCCGAGTCGCTCGCCGAGGCCACCGGCGCCGCGATCGGCGGCGACCTGCTCGATCGGATTTTCTCGCGGCACTGCATCGGCAAGTGAGCAGTGAGGGGTGGTGAGCGAGAGCCGACCGGCTGTGAGGCGGCGGGCGCAGTACGTTG
Source organism: Pirellulales bacterium (assembly GCA_040397625.1). Classification (GTDB taxonomy): domain Bacteria; phylum Planctomycetota; class Planctomycetia; order Pirellulales; family UBA1268; genus QWPN01. The sequence continues at coordinate 2,252 of JBBAVQ010000386.1, forward strand.
GAGGCGGCGTCTGGTGGCGGTTCGCCCCACGCCTCACGGCGTTGGGCTT
>JBBAVQ010000387.1:0-2294 GCA_040397625.1 Pirellulales bacterium
ACCGCCGCCACGGTGACGCTTGCCGGGCCGCTCAGCGGCACCGGCGGCTTCATCAAGACGAGTTCTGGCACGCTCGTCCTCACTGCCAGCAACACCATCTCGGGCGGGATCACGAGTTGGGGCGGTGGGCTGCTCGAGGTGGCCGCCGACGCGGCCTTGGGCGCCGTGTCGGGCACGCTCCAGCCGGCGGCCCTGACGCTCGCCGGCGCGACCACGAGCGGCCGCGTGCGGGCTGCTGAGACCTTCACGATGAATCCAAATCGCGGCATCACGATCAACGTGGGCGGCACCACGGCGTCGCCCCTTGGCGGTACGATCGACGTGGTGGCCGAGAAGACGCTCACGGTTCCTGGCCCGATCACGGGCGGCGGCCGGCTGACCAAGTCGGGCTCGGGCACGCTGGTGCTCTCCGGCTCGAGCAACTACGCGGGCACCACCACGGTGAGTTCGGGCACGCTCGTCGTGAGCGGCGTGGTGACTGGCACCTCGGGCGCCACGGTTCTCGGTGGCGCCACGCTCGTGCTCGCCAGCGGTAATGCCCTCGCCACGCGGCCCCTGACGGTGTCGTCGTTCGGCAAGGCGGAGGTGTCGGGCAACACGTCCACCAGCGTCGCCGGGCTCGACATCAGCGGGACGGGGTTGTTCGACGTGGTGAGCGGCCAGGTGACCGCGGCGGCCGGGCTCAACCCGGTCACGCTCGTGGCCAAGATCCTCGAAGGCCGTGGCGACGGCACCTGGAATGGCACCACCGGCATCACGTCGAGCGCCGTCGAGGCCGACGTGGCCCAGAGCATTCCGAGGGCGATCGGCTGGCTCGACAACGGCAGCGGCTCGATGTCGTTCGCCTACTCGGCACCGGGCGACACCAACATCGACAACAGCGTGGACATCCTCGACGCCGCCAACTTCCTCGCCGGAGGCAAGTTCGACTCGGGGCTGCCCGCGAGCTGGAACGAGGGCGACTTCGGCTACGACGGCATGGTGGACATTCTCGACGCCGCCGACTTCCTCTCGACCGGTCTCTTCGATGCCGGCCCGTACAATACCTTCTCCGCGGCGCCGCTCGGCGTGGCCGCCGTGCCGGAGCCGGCATCGTGGGCCATGCTCGCGGCGGCCGGCCTCGCGGGTTTGGCCGCGGTTCGCCGTCGGAAGTGATTCAGGAGCCACCCGCGTGCACCTCCGCTGCCTGTCTGCCAGAAGCGATGCCCGCACGGCGGCGCGAGCGTTTACGCTCGTCGAACTCCTCGTCGTGATCGCGATCATCGCCACGCTCATCGGCCTGCTCCTGCCCGCGGTGCAGAGCGCCCGGGAGTCGGCCCGCCGCACGCAGTGCGCCAACCACATGCGGCAGGTTGGGCTCGCCACGCTCTCCTACGAGAACGCGAAGAAGCGGCTGCCGCCGCGGCGGCACACGATCGTGGCGAGCGGCTCCACCTACTCGTCGGAGGCCACGCCGCAGGTGATGATCCTGCCCTACTTCGAGGAGTCGGCGAAGTTTTCGCAGTTCGACCTCAACTACCACGTGCGGCTCGACACGCCGCTCGGCAACGCGCCGCCAAAGCCGAATGCCAACGCCGCCGGCCGCATCGGCGACATCCCGCCGTTCCTCTGCCCGTCGGATTCTTCGCCCCATTCGATCTCCAACGCCGGGCGGAGCAACTATTTCGTATGCGTGGGGGGCGCCGCCTTTCGCGGCGGCGTGGTCTGGAACGACCGCTCGCTCGACGGCATCTTCGCGATGCCCAATCCGCCCGCGGGAAGCGTGCTGCAGGGCTACAAGATCTCGCAGATCGCCGACGGGACCTCGAAGACCGCGATGTTTTCCGAGGTGATGCGCGGGGCGGCGGCCTTCAACGACACCTCGACGGTGCACACCACCGCCTTCAACACCGGCTCCACGCTCGCCGCCCGGCAGCTCGCCGATGGCCGCACGGTGGCGCAGTGCCTGCCCAACGCCACCGAGACCCCGATCCAATACACCGGCCAGCAGTATTTCCGCGGCGACCTCACGTACACCTTCATGTACACGCACACGCTGCCGCCGAACTGGAACGCCCGCACGGGAGCGTCGGCGACGCAGAAATACAACTGCGGCACGACGGCGTTCAGCGTGGCCCACATCGCGGCGTCGAGTTACCATCCCGGCGGTGCCAACGTGCTGTTCGCCGATTCGTCCACGCGCTATGTCAACGACAACGTCGATTTCGACGTCTGGCAGGCGGTCGGGAGCCGCGCCGGCGGCGAGTCGCTCTCCCTCGATTGACGCCGCCGCGGATCAGCATGTCCAGCGGCGT
>JBBAVQ010000388.1:0-2278 GCA_040397625.1 Pirellulales bacterium
CTCGCGAGGCTCATAACCTCGAGGTCGCAGGTTCGAATCCTGCCCCCGCCACTTCTTCACGCCCGCCGGGCCATCCATGGCCCCGGCGGGCTGTTTTTTTTCACGCCCGCACTGCCCTCCGTGGCCAGTGCGGGCTGTTTTTTGCGCGGCGTCGTGCCGCGGCCCGTTTTGATAAACGGCGTAATCTCCGAAGAACCCGCGGTAACCCGAGTGGTGGCCGCGGGTTCTGTCGTTTCGTGCGACTCGGTGCTGTCCGGTGCGGACGCCTGCGGAGTCGCAATTCGCGTCGCAATGGCGTCGCAATTCGCGTCGCAGGCCGCAGCCTCCTTCTGACCCTCTTCCACCGGCGTTGGCGGGACGTTCGGCGTGCCCTTCACAACGTCCTCGAAGTGATGGTCACGGGACATGAGGTAGTGCTGCGCCGCTACCTTCGGCGAGTGTCCGAGCCACTTGGCGACGACGTGCGGAGGGTACCGCTCCACCCAGTCGGTCGCGCATGATGCCCGCAGGTTCTGGAAGAGCCGCGGCCACACCTCGTGCCCCGCCTTGGAGATGATCCGCTCCATGTGTGTCCGCAGATTCACGCCCTTTCGAGTCGCCATGGGCACGATCTCCTTCACGCCCGGCTCCGCCTGCTCGAAGGCGTCGGCAAGAATCACCCGCAACTCGGGGCTAATCGGGCCTCCCAGCGGCCCAAAAGCGTCACCAGCCAGAGTGATTTTCCAAGCCCGAGCCGCCACCAGTCTGCGCGGCTGGGCCTTCCATCCAACCTTCAAGGAGATTCCACGTACCGATGTCCCCAGCAACCACCACATCACACGACACCGGCCAGCACACCACGAGCCGGCCTACAACCCGACCCACCACCAACCCCGCCACGCAAACTTCTCCCAACGCCGCCCAGAGACTCCGCACCACAATGGCCGCCGTTCGCATCGCCTTCACATGGCTGGGCGTCCGTAAGACCCTCGCCCCTTAACAACGCACGACAGCAGCCCGAGCGTTCCATGCCGACCGCGAACTACTCACGGCCAGATGACGCCAACTGGACCGGCGCTGAGATCAAGTCGTGCTGCAGGCTGGCGTCGCTCTTGGACGTGCCGCTCGTTCAGGCCGCGCAGAACGACGTGCCCGTGGCGGTCACTGCGGGCGACAAGATCGAGGGATTACGCCAGGGGGCTTCCGGTCGGTGCCTGTCGGCTGACCTGCCCCCATGAATGGAACAAGTTTCTATCAGCAGGGTAGACCTGCCAAGGGATCGCCCCGATCGCCCCTGTCCGCTTGATGAGGCGTAGCCTCAGCAAGCGGACAGGGGCGGCGCGACTCCGGGGCCGGGGGTCACTGCCACAACAGACGGGACTCGGGGTCTGCCTCGTGATGGCCGTGGTCTTTCCGCTGGCCTTCTTTCGCCAGGCGCGGAGCCTGCTCATGGCCGGCGCGACGCTCTCCTTCACGATGATGGCGCCCACGGCGAGCCTGCCGTGACCAGGCGAGTCGGAAGGGCGTCGGATGATGAACCGCATCGTCAGGCGACCGGGTTTTCCAGGCGGACACCCGGAAAGCGACTAAAGTCCGCGTCGGCGGAGACGACCGCCAAGCCGTGCTCCAGAGCCAGCGCCGCAAGGTGGGCATCTGGCACATGCTCCGCGCGAAGCCCCGTTGCACCAACCAACTTGCCCAAGATCGCTCCGTGGCGAGGCGTGGGGCTCGGCACCCAGACGGCCTCACAGCCCAGCCAATCTTCCACTTGCCGCCATGCTGTGGCCACGCTCACGGGCCGCTCGAAGAGCCGCTGATTGCTGGTGAGCCGCACGAAGGCCAGGAGGCTCGGCCACGGCAGCCCGAGAGGAACGGGCTCGCTCAGCCGCTCATCCAGCCAGGCCCGCGCCCGCTCATGTTGTGAGAACGACGTCGTGAACGCGTACACGAGGATGTTCGCGTCAACGAGCCTCATCGGTGCCCCTCGCCCTCGCCAGCCGCCAGAGCGGAGGCGACGTCATCCACATTCGGCAGGCGACATCGCCCCAGATCGACCGGCCGCGTTTGATACGGGGCAGGTGTGCGGGGCTCATGCATGCCGACGAGCCCGCGCCGCAATGCCTCGTTGACCAGTTCTTTGAGCGGCTTATCGAGCACGTGCCGCAGCTGCTCGATCCGAGCGGCAACGTCGTCGTCGAGCGAAAGAGTAGTCCTCATACATCAAAGCATAGGCAGCATGATGTCTTGATGTCAATTGGTCAGCATAGGCAGCCTACCTCACGACGATGACACCCACGGC
>JBBAVQ010000389.1:0-2255 GCA_040397625.1 Pirellulales bacterium
AGAACACGTAGAACAGGAAGAAGTCGAGCGACACGAACACGCCGAGCATGCCGGTCTCGAGGAGCAGGAAGAGCACGTGGTAGGCCTTCACGTGCTTGGTGATCGGCCAGCTTGCCGCACAGGCGAGCACCGACAGGAAGGTCGTGAGCACCACCAGTGGCATGCTGATCCCATCGACACCGAGCAGGTACTCGATGTTGAAGGCGGGGATCCAGGGCCGCTTCACCACCCCCTGCATCGCGGCCTCGCCAACCGTGAACTGCGCGGGGCCGGCCGCGCCGAAGAGCGACGGCCACGCCATCCAGAGCGAGAGCACGAAAACGACCACGGTGGTGGCCAAGGTCACCCAGCGGATCAGCTCCTCGCGGGCCTTGGGGATGATCGGCAACGACAGCACCGCGGCGACGAGCGCCGGCAGAAACACGATCATCGACAAGGGCCAGAGAGCGGGCTGTGTCAGGGTGTCGGCGGGAGACATCGGAGGATCCGTCTGGGGTTCCGGGAAATGCGAATGGTGGGTGGTCGGCTGGTCAACTCGCGAGGGCCTGCCGGAAGAACAGGCTGGCGATCACGAACAGGGCCACAGTGCCGACGACGATGAAGGTGACGTACTGCCGGAGGCTGCCGGTCTGCAGTCGCTTGAGTTCGTGACCGAGCGTCCAGGTGGCACTGGCGGTGGCGTTCACCAGCCCGTCCACGAGCGTGCGGTCAATCCAGGCGTCGATGCCGGCGACCTGCCGCGTCGCCCAGGCGAGGAAGTTGATGAAGGGATCGATCAGCCCCTGGTCGATCCCGCTGGCGACCGCCGCGAGGCCGTGGGCCGGCACCACAAACAGGGCGTGGTAGAGCTCGTCGAAGTACCAGCGGTTGGCGAGGAACGAGTAGACCGGCCGAAACATCGTCGCCACGGCCGCAGGCGAGATCACCCGCCAGACATACATCGCCGCCGCCAGCACAACACCGCCGAGGGCGGTGGCGAAGGCGGTCCACGTCGCCGTCGAGTGGAACGGCTCGCCGTGGCTGAGGTATTCGGCTGGAATCGTCAGCGTCTGGCCGAATGCAAAACCACCGGTGGCGGTTTCCACGGTCCCGGCAGGTCGGGACTGCTCCAGGAGGTTGGCGATGCCGAAGCCACCCGGCAGCGTCCAGCCGGCGACGACGGCGAGCACCGCGAGCACCAACAGCGGCATCACCATCACCTGAGGCGACTCGTGGGCGTGTTCGGCCACGTGGTGGTCGCGGGGCTCCCCCGCGAACGTCATGAACCAGAGCCGAAACATGTAGAAGGCCGTCAGGGCCGCACCGCCGGCCACCGCATAGAAGAGGATCGCATGCCGTGGGTTGGCCTGCGCGAACGACAGGGCCTGGGCGAGGATCGAGTCCTTCGAGTAGTAGCCCGACAGCCCGATCACGAACGGCACCCCGGCGCCGATGATCGCCAGACAGCCCACGAGCATCGTGCCAGCCGTATAGGGCATCACCCTGGCGAGCCCGCCCATCTTCCGCATGTCGTTGGTGTGGCAGGCATGGATCACCGAGCCCGAGCAGAGGAAGAGGAGGCTCTTGAAGAACGCATGGGTGACGAGGTGGAAGAGGCCGGCCGCCCAACCGCCCACGCCAAGGGCGAGCATCATGTAGCCGAGTTGGCTGACGGTGGAGTAGGCGAGCACCCGCTTGATGTCGTTGGCGACCAGCGCGATCGTGGCCGCGATGAAGAGCGTGATCGCCCCCACGTAGGCGATCACGAGAAGCACGTCGGGGGTGAGCACCGGAAAGAACCGACCCACGAGATAGACGCCCGCCGCGACCATCGTCGCCGAGTGGACGAGCGCCGAGACCGGGGTGGGGCCTTCCATCGCGTCCGGCAGCCAGACGAAGAGCGGGAACTGAGCACTCTTGCCGACACAGCCGCAGAAGATGCCGACACCGGCGATGAACAGGAGCCAGCGGCCGAAGCCCTCGGCCCGCCACGTATCGACCTTTCCTGCCACCTCGGCCGCAGGCGTGTGAGCGACTTTCTCAGCGGCGGCAAACTCCACCATCCCGTCCGGGACGCGAAGGGCGTGGCCGTGGTCCGCGGGCCGCACGAGGCTGAACAGGCCCGGCTTTGTGACCGCGTGGCCGTCTGCGCCGGGCACGGTCGAATCGGCGAACTGGAGCGTGCCCAGGGCGCCCCAGAGGGCCATCAGGCCGATCAGCATCCCGAAGTCACCGACGCGGTTGACCAGGAAGGCCTTGAGGTTGGCGTAAATGGC
>JBBAVQ010000390.1:0-2237 GCA_040397625.1 Pirellulales bacterium
GAACGCGGTTTCGACTCCGGCCTCAGGAAGCCCAATCGCGTGAGCGATGGGGGCTCCCCGCACCCGCTTACTTGCCGGTGCCGCCGATGATCTCGTCGAGCCGCTTCTCCAGGCCGTTGATCGATACGTTGCGGTCGATCACCGCGCCGTCGGCCCCGACCAACACCATCGTGGGCAGCGCGAGCACGCCAAACTCCTCGGCGAGCCGGCTGTCGAGCCCGCCCGGCTCGTGCAGCTGCGGCCACGGCAGCGGCTTCGCCTGGAGAAACTTCGCTAGCTTCGCCTTGTCGCCGTCGAGGGCCACGCCGATCACGGCGAACTTCTTCGGGCCATACTTCGCCTGCAACTCGCGAATCTGCGCGAGGTCCACCTTGCACGGTTCGCAGTCGGTGGACCAGTAGTGCACGAGCACCGGGACGCCCTTGAACGACGCCACGCCCACTTGCTTGCCCTCGACGGTCGGCCCCACGAGCGTCAGCGGCTTGCCGACGCTCTCGAGCCGGCGCACCGCACCGGTCGCCTTCCTGGCCTGCGCGGTGTCGGGGAAGTTGGTCGCGATGGCGGCATACCGCTCGACCGCCTCGGCGTCACGGCCCTCGAACTCGTCGCGGAAGGCAAGCTGCAGGAGCGCCTCGGCCGACTCCGGCGCCTTGGGGTAGGTGTCGGTGAAGGTCTTAAGATCCTCGAACCAGGTCTTTTGCAGGGCCTCACCATCGGCGCCCGGCTGCTCCATGCCCGCCGAATACTTCGCCTGGATCAGCCGGAACGAGATGAAGGCCGACGCCGTCTCGTCGCCCTTCACGGTCTCCGCGATCTGCTCGAGCTTGGCGATGCCGTCGGGGAAGAGCCCCTCTTGCACATACGCCGCGAGCGTCTCGACCAACTGGTTCGTCCAGAATCCCTTGTCGGTGTCGGCCGCCGCAGCCACGAGTTGCTCGAGCACGCCGATCTGCTCGGCCGCCAGCTCCTTGCGGGCCGCAACGTCGGCCGACGGCATCTTGCCCTCGATCTCGCGAAGCTTGGCAAGCAGCGGCTTGAGATTCTCGGCCACGTCGCCAGTGCCGCCCGCGGGCCCGCCGCGGACGTTCACCCGCGGCGCCAGGAAGCTGAACGCCTCGCCGATCCCGCCGGCGAGCTGCGGAGCATCGACGGGCCGCCACGCATCGCCGCACTTCACGAGCGAGCCGACAAACACCTGTCCGTTGCCCTGCTTGCTCTCCACGAGCGCCACGACGTTGTCGTAGGCCGACACGTCTTTTGTGAGGCCCGCCATCCCCGCCGGCAGCGTGCCCGGGGCCTGCGGCGTGAGCATGCTGGTCCAACGCGCATCGGCCCCGATGTCCTTCTGCTCGGCCGCCGCCTTGGCGAACGCCGCCGGAGCGGCCGCGATGCGGGCAACGAGTTCGGCGAGCATGTCGCCCTCGAACCCGGCCGCCTCGAGGTCGGCCTTGGTGGGCAGCAGCCTGGCAAACGCCGCGGCATCGCGGTCGCGGATCGCGTTGACGACCTCGGCAGTGGCCTCCTCGGCCGAGAGCACCTTCCAGGCATCGATCACGCCGTCGGCGTTGGTGTCGGCGCCCCAGCGGCCGCCCGCACCGCCGAGCCAGCGATACTCGTCGGCCTTCGTGTCTTTGTCGGTATCGAGTTCGCGATACACCTCCATGCCGTCCTTGTAGTAGCTCCAGCGATCGACGACGCGGTTGCCGTCGCTGTCGGCGAACGCCCGCAGCACTTCCCCGGAGGGACCGCGAACGACCAGGGCCATCACGCCCCCTTCCTTCTCCTGGCTGATGGTCGCCTGCTTGGCCTCGGCCTCGGTGGGCTGCGCGATGTCGATCCCCTTCTGCCGGGGCTTGAGGGCGAGGGCGTCGGTGGCGGACGGGGGCGCGGCGGAAGCCGGGGCCATGGGGGCAGCCGCGGCAACCGCGAGTAGGGCAGGGAGGGCGAAGACGCGACGTAAATGACGAATGGTCGGCATGACGGAAACTCCTGACGCGGATGACCGAAGACCAGCAAACTATCCGGAACGCGTCCCGGCGCCAGCGCCGTTTTTTCCCGGCCCCCGGGGAATGTGCGGTGGCAACGCCGCCCCTTTGAAGTCCCCTTTTCCCGTCCTACACTCGGGGTCTCCAGCCACGGCCCACCGCCGCGGCCGGTACGCCGCGCGCGTAGCTCAGTTGGTTAGAGCGCTACCCTGATAAGGTAGAGGTCCCAAGTTCGAATCTTGGCGCGCGCAT
>JBBAVQ010000391.1:0-2180 GCA_040397625.1 Pirellulales bacterium
CGCCAGGCGAGCCGGCCGTCCGCCGACGCGATCCCCGACACGATCCAGACGTCGCCGTCCCACGTGCAGAGCACGGCCTCGTCGGGACCGGTGAACTCCACGCCCGAGAACCGCAACTGCGCATCCCAGGGGTTTGCGGTTGGTGGCGTGAGCACGTCCACCGCGAAGGGGCCGTCGTCGCGGCCGCGGACGATGGACGTTTCATTCACGCCGGCCCACAGAAGCGGTGCGGGGCGACCCACGAGCGACCGCGGCCACGTGGGCACGGGGAGCGACGCCGCATGGGCCGCGACTGCTGCGGGGTCGGCCGCAGCGATGGCGACCGCGACGTCGAGCGGCTCGCTGCCCGCAGGAACGACGAGATCGACGAAGCCATCGGCCGTGATGACGTGAGGCAACGCGTCGGCGTCGCCCGCCGGCGGAGGCCCGACGATCGCGGCGGCGGATGGCACTGCGGCGAGCCGGGCGATGAGTGGAAGGGGCCGCGGCCCGATCGAGAACGAGCGGATCGCGACCGGCACGGCCGAGCCCTCGTGGGTGAGCGGCGGCGCGAGGCTCGATGATTCCAGCACGGGCGTCGTGCCGACGGTGAAGTCGAGCACGACGGCCGACCGCAGGTCGTCATGCGACTCACTTGCGGCGGCATGGTGCACGGCGCGGACCTTCACGTGCTCGCGGGGAAGTGGCCCGTAGGGATTGCCGTCGCGGCCGAGCGGCCGGGGATCGGCGAACGATCCGGTGGCGGGATCGGCCCACCCCGGCATCGTCGCGACGGCCGCCTGCACATCGCCGGCCACGTGCGGATGCTGGCCGTGCCGGCCGTCGAAGTTGATGCCGACCCAGTCGATGAACCGGTCGCCCGTCCAGAAGGCGGCGGCCCGCAGCGTGTCGAGTTCATAGAGGATCCACGCCTTTCCCTTCGCCACTCCGCCCGTCCCGTCGTCGAGCCGCACCGCGAGCCCCTTGCGGGCGATGTTCGTGCCGTCCTTGCCCACCTCGAACGTCCCGGCCAGAAACGGACCGTAGTCGTGCAGCCGCCAGGGCTCGACGGTCGATGGCTCGGGGCCGCGGCTGCTGCCCTTCGGCAGCGACGCGAGATACTCGGGCGTGTTCGCGGCATACCACGCCGGGTTGCGATCCTTGAGGAACGTCTCGCGGATGTAGTGGATCACGTCGTACTTCTGGCTTGGCACCATCCAGGTCTGCGCGACCATCAGGCCGTTGCCGGCGGTGAGCGTGCGATACATCGCATGCGGGTCGCTGCCGTGCTTGAACTTCCCTTCGGCGAACCGCAGCGCGGTGGGCAGCGAGCCGGGGGCTTCGAGCGTGCCGTGGCAGTTGGCGCAGACGCGGCCGTAGATGGCCTCGCCCCGCTTGAAGGCGGCCCGCGCCTTCTTGGGGTGTTGCCAATCAGCGATGAACCCGGCGTGATCGATGTCGGCTTCATACGCGGCCGGGGCCTGGACGGCGAGCACGGCCGGATCGGGGGGCAGGGCGGCCGCGCGATCGGGGCCACCGGCGGCGACCTCCGCGAGGTAGCGGACGAGGTCGAGGAACTGCCGCCGATCGGTGAGCAGGTTGGGGAGGCCGTGCGGCATCAGCGACTGCCGCTGCTCGATCCGCTCCTCGATCGATGCCTTGGGGATCGTCGTCTCGCGGCCGCCGGTGGCCGCGTCGCGGAGCACGAGTTCGTCGGCCGTCTCCCGAGCCACGAGGCCGGAGAGACTCTGGCCTTCGTCAGTGATGATCGTGACGCCGCGGTACGCGGGGCGGACCACGGCCGACGGATCGAGCAGCGACTCGACGAGATATGCCGTGAGGCGGTCGAGCGGCACGCCGTCGGGCAGCGCGGCGAGGTTTGGGCCGAGCGGCGAGGTGCCGCTGCCCGCGATATGGCACTGCGTGCAGGTGAGGTGCCGCGTATGAAAGAGGGTCGAACCCCGGGCCGCGTCGCCCCGTCGCTCGACGTCGGTGACGAGGGCCGCCCGATCCTCGGCCGCAAGCGCGGCGGCGAGTCCGTCGGCCGGCGGGGCTGCCACGGCCGCGGTGCAGCACACTGCGATGGCCGCGGCGGACGAGACGGCGAGCGCACGCCGACGCCGTGGCAACGCGGCAACGTAGCGAGCAGTCGAATGAGGCACGGCCATCAAATCCCCGGATTCCTCGTGGCCGTATCATAC
>JBBAVQ010000392.1:0-2160 GCA_040397625.1 Pirellulales bacterium
TGGGAGACCGAGGAAGACCGCGCCTCCTCCACACGCATGGTCGCCGACACCGTGGAACGAGTTTCGGAAGCAGACGGCCGTGACGGAATCGTCTCGAGGGGCCGCCTGGTCGCCGCGGACGGCAGTGACGTGGCCCGGTTTTCGCAGACCCTCTCGCTGGTCCCAGGCCTGCCACTTGCGTCCCTCGACATCGACCTCGAGATCGCGCGACCATTCGCGGGCCCGCTCCTCGAAAACCACGCTGCCGCGCGGTTCGCCTGGCACGAGAACGAGCACGTGGAGATCCGCCGCAGCCTGCTCACCCAGTCGGTTGCCACGGAACGGACGCGGTTCACGGCGCCGCACTTCATCGTGATCGTGCCCGATGGCTCGCGATTCGACGCGGCCGACGACGCGGTGGCGATCCTCACCGGCGGGCTTCCCTGGCACCTCCTCTCCACCCCGCACGTGCTCGATTCCCTCCTCGCCGGCGGAGCCGCCACCCGCGTTTCCAGGCGTCTCGGGCTGGGGCTGGGCCTCCGCCGGCCGTGGGATGCGGCGCTGCGGCTGGCGGCCGGTGCCCCGCTCCACGCGGCGGTCCCCGGTCTCCCGGACAACGTCCGACTGACGGTGTCGGAGCAGGTCGCGAGCGTCGGTCATCCCACGGGCGGCCGGTTTGGCATCCTGGAATCGGCCGGTAGGGCGGGCGAGGTGACGATCGATTGGCGGCGTCAGGTCGTCCGGGCGACGGCCGTCGATTTCACCGGCGCACCGCGACCTGAGCCGGTGGTTGCGATCGACGGCACTCGCACCGTAGTTTCTCTCCAACGCTACCAGTGGCTGCAGCTCGATGTGGAGTTCGCGGGATGATCATCACGCTCGACGGTCCCGCCGGCGCCGGCAAGAGTTCCACCGCCCGCGCGCTGGCCCGCCGCCTGGGCTGGTTCTACATGGACACCGGAGCCATGTATCGAGCGGTCACGCTCGTGGCGCTCGAACGAACCGTGTCGCTCCACGATGCCGAGGGCCTCGCGGCACTCGCCGAGTCCCTGGCGATCGCCTTTCGCGATGGGCGTGTATTCGTCGGTGACCGTGACGTGTCGACCGAGATCCGCACTGAGCAGATCACCGCGGCCACGCGATCGGTGGCGGATGCCCCGCCGGTCCGCGATGTCATGAAGCGGATGCAGCGGACCATCGCCGCAGGCATCGACGTGGTCACCGAGGGCCGCGACCAGGGGTCGGTGGTGTTTCCGCATGCCGAGCTCAAGGTGTTTCTCACTGCCTCGCCCGAGGAGCGGGCCCGTCGCCGCCATTGCGAAGAGGCATCCCGTGGGACGGCCACGTCGCTCGACTCGGTGCTCGCGGCGCAGAACCGTCGCGACGAGGGAGACCGCGTCCGAGCGGTCGGAGCCATGAAGGCGGCCGACGACGCGGTGCTCGTCGAGACCGACGGGCTCACGCAGGATGAGGTGGTCGAACGACTCGTGCACCTGATCGAGGAGCGGCGGCGGCCGCGACCCTCATGAGCGACCGCGGCGACGAGGAGACGCCGGTCGGTGGCGGCCACACCGCATTCGGCAAGTGCCTCTACGACCTGCTCTGGGTGCTCTGCCGCACGCTCGGGGTGTCGCTGCTCGGCTTCCGGTCGCGGTTCGTGCAACCGCTGCCGAAGACCGGGCCGCTCATCGTGCTCTCGAGCCATCAGACGTTTCTCGATCCGTTGCTGCTCGGCCTGGCCACCGATCGCCGGCTGTCGAGCCTGGCCCGCAGTTCGCTCTACCGTTTCAAGCCGTTCGCCGCGGTGATCACGGCGCTCGATGCCGTGCCGATCGATCTCGACTCGTCGGCCCTGAAGGCGATGAAGGTGGTGATCGCCCGGCTCAAGCGGGGGGCGGCGGTGACGATCTTTCCGGAGGGATCGCGGACCGACGACGGCCACCTCGGCGAGTTCAAGAGCGGCTTCGCCCTGATCGCGAAGCGGGCCGCGGCACCCATCGTGCCGGTCGCGATCGTGGGCGGGTTCGAGTGTTGGCCGCGGACCCGGCTCCTGCCGAGGCCGGGGCGGATCCGCCTCGAGTTCGGGGAAATCCTCACCGCCGAGCAGGTGGCGGCGATGAGCGAGCAGGAGATCTTCGCGGTCTGCACGCAGCGCATCCGCGACCTCGATGCCAAGGCCCG
>JBBAVQ010000393.1:0-2149 GCA_040397625.1 Pirellulales bacterium
CGCCGAGCTCCTCGGCATCGTCGATGGCGATCCGGCGAACGTGGGCGATCGCCTTCTTGCGACCTTCCACGCCGAGCCGCTCGAGCTGCTCGAAGGCCTCGGTGGCGGCGCGGACGGCTTCGTCCACACTTCCGAACACGCCGTTGGCACCGGCGAAGGAGCCGGTGGCACTCGGCGAGGCGGCAGCCGCCGGCCGGGCGGACGCCACGTTGGAGGCTCCGAGTTGCTCAATCACCTGGCGGACAATCGCGGCGATGTCGGGAGCGGAGGCGCTTGAGGGAACGTTGGGCGAAGCGGTGGACATAGATGGGTTCATTTCCTGCTAAAGACTTCCTTCCCCTCGACGCGAACGGTGTCGACCAGGCCGATCACCACGGCGTCGATGGGCAGAGACTTGGTTTCGGGGGTCAGTCGGGCGCTCGAGCCCTGCGTGACGAGGACGAACTGACCCTCACCCGCGCCGAGTGTGTCGACGGCGATGAAGGTGCGGCCCGTTGAGACAAGCGTGGACCGTGTCTTCTCGTCGAGACGGTAAGGCTCCACGACGAGCAGTTTGTGGCCGGTCATCGATTCGGTCTTCTGCGTGGCCACGACAGAGCCGGTCACCAGGGCGACGAACATCAGGCACCTTTTTCGTTCATGGTTCTGCCATCCGCGGCCAGCAGGTCACGCGTCTGCCGGGCGACGATCAGCTCCTCGTTGGTAGGAATCACCCAGATCGCGACCCGCGACGAGGCGGAATGGATCGCACGCTCGCCGGCGGCCGGGGCCTCGTTCTTCGCGGGATCGATCGCGATGCCCAGGTCGTTGAGGCCGGCGACCACCGCCGCTCGCGTGAGCGGCGAGTTTTCCCCGATCCCGCCTGCGAACCCGATGGCGTCGAGCCCGCCGAGTTCGACGATGCCCGCGCCGAGCCAGTGCCGGATCGACGCCACGTAGACGTCGATCGCGGTCCGCGCCCGATCGTTGCCGGCTGCTGCCGCCTCCTCGAGATCCCGCATGTCGCCCGAGGTGCCCGACATCCCGGCCAGTCCCGCCTTGCCCGAAAGCTCCACGAGCAGGTCCTCGAAGCTTCGCCCCGTCTGCTTCGCCACATGAAGCAGCGCGAAGGGATCGAAGTCGCCGGCACGATTGTTCTGGGGCAGGCCCGACTGCGGGCTCATCCCCATCGACGTGCCGACGCTCCTACCCTCTTGGATCCAGCACACGCTGCTCGATCCGCCGAGGTGGCACGAGATCGCCCGCCGGCCGCCCGGGACGAGTTCGCCCAGCCGCCCCGCCACGAAGCGATGGCTCGCCCCATGAAAGCCCCAGCGCCGCACGAGATGCTGCTCGACCCAGTCGGTCGGCACCGCGTAGAGGGCGTTGCGGTCGGGAATCGTCGCATGGAAGCCGGTCTCGAAGGCGGCGACGAGCGGCACGGCCGGCATCCGCTCGCCGAGCAGTCGCATCGCCCGCACGTAGGGAGGATTGTGCGCCGGGGCGACCGCCGCCATTTCCTCCATCGCCGCAAGCACGTCGGGCCCCACCCGCACGACCCCGCTCACGCGGCCGCCGTGCACCGCCTTGAACCCCACCGCTGCCACCTCATTGACGCTCGTCAGCGGACCGCCGTCGGCCGTCAGTTGCTCGAGCGCCGCCTGGAGAGCAACGGCGTGGTCCGGCACCGGCATCACCTTCTCGATCGCCCTCCCGCCGACAGTCGCATACACGCGACTCTCGGTGGCCCCGATCCGCTCCACGCCGCCGCGCGCAAGCTCCCGCTCCGCACCGGCTTGACCCGCCCGTTCAGGCAGGTCGAAGAGCCGGTACTTGAAGCTCGTGGAGCCGAGGTTGGCGACGAGGATTTTCATGGGGATGGATTCCGCGAGGGCTGCCAATCCCGCGTTGGCCACGGATGGCCATGCGGGATTGAACTCAGGCAAGAAAAGCCGCCACGAGGGTCTCGGCCGGCCGCGGAATGACGTGGCTGGCGACGAGTTCGCCGACCTGCTGGGCCGCGTTGGCACCGGCCTCAACGGCCGCCCGCACGCTGCCCACGTCACCCTGCACGATCGTCGCCACGAAGGCGTTGCCGATGCTCACCCGCTTGAGGATCTTCACGTTGGCCGCCTTGGCCATCGCGTCGGTGGCCTCGACGAGGCCCACG
>JBBAVQ010000394.1:0-2137 GCA_040397625.1 Pirellulales bacterium
AACTCGGCCGTCAACAGCGGCACGAACGTGCTGGCCACCGACATCCTCGTGAACGCCGCCACGTTGGAGACCCGGATGGCGAGTGTCACGACCGGTACGGTCAACCTTGCCATCACCGGCAACGTGTCGGCCGGCAGTTCGGGCAACAAGATCCTCCGCTATACGCCCAACAACACCTCGACGACGACGTCGCCGTCGATCCTGGATTACCGGGGTAACATCACCAACGGCACCAGCGGCGGCACGGTGAGCATGTTCTACCGGATGGACATGCCCAACTCGGTCAACACGCTGCGGCTGTCGGGGACCGGCAACACGTTCAGCGGTGGCATTAACTTCTCGGGTGGCAAGACCAACCAGAGCATTCTGGAGGCGAGCCCCGCTTCCGGCACCAACGGAGCGCTTGGCACCGGCTTGGTCACCATCGGTGTTTCCAGTTCCGGTTCGAGCGCCATTCTCAACCTGGGCGGTTCCCCGTCCACGGTCACCGAGACGGCAATGATCACGATTGCCGGAACGGTCGTCGGCTCGGGGAGCGCGAGAAAGATCGCCAACATCGGGACGGGCCACCGCATCCTGAGTGGCACCGTGGGCGTGCAGGCGGTGGGCGTGACACTCGCGTGCGAGAGCTCCGGAAACCTCACGTTTACCAACACGATTCAGAACAGCGGCCCGATCAAGATCAACAGCGCCGGTTCCGGCAAGGTTGTCTTCGCCGGTGCGTCGTCCACCTTCTCCGGCCCGACCACGATCGAGGCCGGCGGGCTGCAACTTGGCGCGGGCTCCTCGGCCGGCACGAGCACGATTACGCCGCTGGCCGGTGGCACGTTGTCGCTCTCGCCGTACGCGGTCACCACCGTTGCCGGCCTGCTTCCCAACGCTGGGGGCCTTACCGACGTTGGCAACGGTTCCATGACGGTCTCCTCCGGGCTCTCCGCCGTCGACATGGTCACGGCGCTCGTGACCGGGCGGGGTGACGGCTCATGGAACGGCGCGTCGGGAATCACATCGAGCACGGCGGCCGCCAGCGGCGGTGACCGCACCGTGGGCTGGCTCGACAACGGCGACGGCTCCGTGACGTTCGCGTTCGCCGCCGCCGGCGACACGAACCTCGACTGGCAGGTGGACATCCTCGATGCCAGCAACTTCCTCGCCGGCGGCAAGTTTGACTCGGGCTCACCTGCGTCGTGGAACGAAGGGGATTTCACCTACGACGGGTTCGTGGACATCCTCGACGCCGCGAGCTTCCTCTCGAACGGCCTGTTCGACGCGGGCGCCTACAACTCGGCCCCCGGTCAGGCCGGTGCGGTCGCGGCCGTACCGGAGCCGGCAGGCCTCGGCGCGGCGGTCGTCGCCTTGGCGGCG
Organism: Pirellulales bacterium; assembly: GCA_040397625.1. Classification (GTDB taxonomy): domain Bacteria; phylum Planctomycetota; class Planctomycetia; order Pirellulales; family UBA1268; genus QWPN01. Next base: position 1,366 of record JBBAVQ010000394.1, read on the forward strand.
GCGGCGATGGTGCTGCGTCGCCGCTGATCGAGCCGCGGGTAGTCACAGTCAGTTAAAGCACGTTCCCTCGGCGTTTGGCCGCTGGTCTTCTTACTTTCCGGAAAAGGCGCGTCGTCATGTACCAACCTTCATCTGCTCGAATGCTTCGTGCCTGCCTGCTTGCGGTCATGCTTGCGACCGTGGCGTCGCCGGCCTTCGCGGTCTCCTACACGTGGGTGCCGAAGTCCGGCGCGGGCGACTGGACGACATCGCTCAACTGGAGTGGCACGAGCGCCACGGACCTGTATCCCGGTTCGACCACGGCCACCGATTCGGCAAACGCCAGCGGTGACCTGGTGGGCGACCTGACGCTGAACCTGGATACCTCCGTGAGCATCCAGAATCTCTTCATCGGGGACACCACCGGCACCACGACATCCGGAACGTTCTACACGACCACGGTCAGCACCACGAACAACAGCACGCTGACGTTTGCGGCGGCTAGTGCGGCGACGAACCTCGCCCAACTCAACAACGCAGGCGGCGTGAACAACGGAACCGCCAATCTAGTGACCCCGAACATCATCGTGAACTCCGGCACTTTGGAGGTTCGCAAGAATCTCTCCCAAGGAGGCGGCGCGAGCAGACCGAACAACATCGTCATCTCGGGCAATGTCACGTCGGGCAACGCCGGAGGCCATCAACTGCGGTTTACCCCTGCCGGAATCAATACGGGTACGTCGCTCCTGGAGTACAGCGGCAACATCACCAACGGCGTCGGCACGATCAACAT
>JBBAVQ010000395.1:0-2134 GCA_040397625.1 Pirellulales bacterium
CCGGACCTTGCCGATGCCTGGAAGCTGGAAGACGCCGCCGACGCGCCCATGGTCGACGTGACGCCGGATACGCCCCGCCTCACGGCCGCACAGGCCCTTCAGCAGATGCCGGACGACGTGGCGCAGGACTATGCGCCCGTGCTCGACGAACTTGCAGCTCGATTCGCCGGTGACGGCATTCGCTTCGTGGGCGTGGTTTGCGAAGCCGACGATCTCGCGGAGGTCGAGGCCTATCGCACGAAGTTCGCCATCACGTTTCCGATCCTTCTCGACACCGGTTTCGCGCTGGCCGAGGCCCTTGATGCGACCGTCACGCCCGAGGCAGTCCTCGTGGACCGCGATCGGCAGATCCGCTATTCAGGCCGGATCGACGACCGCTACAAGATCCGCGGAGTGATGACGCCCGGCGATGCCGAGCCCGAACTCGCAAATGCGATTGGAGATCTGGTCGCCGGTCGTGAGATCCGCGAACCGCGGACGGAGGCCGCCGGCTGCCCGCTCGACCGGCCTGAGCGACCTGTGGCCGCAGCGGCCGTTGCCCCAGCCACGCCGACGTTCTGCAGGGATGTCCTCCCTTTTCTCCATGCCCAGTGCCAGAAGTGCCACAGCCCGGGGCAGACCGGTCCGTTCAGCCTCCTCTCCTATGACGATGCGGTGGAGTGGGTCGACATCGGGCTCGAGGAGATCGACGCCCGGCGGATGCCGCCGGCGCAGATCGAAAGCGATCTCGACTATCAGGGGACGAAGCCTCCGACGCCAGCGGAGATCGCCATGCTGCGGGCATGGGTGGCCGCCGGCAAGCCGGAGGGAAATCCCGCCGATCCACCCACGCTCCCGCCGCTGCCGGACTCCTCGGGCTTCCAGGAGGATCTCGGTCCCCCCGACATCGTGCTCGAGCAGCCCGAGCCGACGCAGCTCGGCTCCCACGGCAATGACGTCTACCGCAACATCGTGTTTCCGCTGAATCGCACCGCAGATCTCCGGCTCCGCGCGATGCAGTTCCTCCCGCGCAATCGCAAAGTCGTGCACCACGCGCTGATCGGCCATCTACCGCGGGAGACCGTGGAGCAGGCCATTCGGGAGCATGGCGGCCGCGACGGCTTCAGCCACCCGGACGACCGGGGCGGTGGCTTTCAGGATTCGCACGGCATCGGATTCCGGGTGCCGCCTCTTCGCGACGACGGCCAGCCGCGGGCCTCGTTCGTCAGCGGCTTCGTGCCGGGGGTGCGGGCGACGGTCGCCCCGGCCGATGCGGCATGGGTGATTCCGGCAGGCTGCGATATCACGGCGCAGGTGCACTATGTTCGCACCGGAAAGCTGGAAACCGATTCGAGCCGGATCGGCATCTGGCTCGACAAGCAGCCGCCACGCACGGTGATGAACATGATCTACCTCAGCGGCGATTTTGCGGTGGTGCCGCCGGGCGTCACCGACTTCCGCGTCCGCGGCAGCTACACGCTGCCCGAGGACGCTGATTTCGTGGGCGTCGTGCCGCACGCGCACCAGCTGGCCCGGTGGATCGAGCTCAGGGCCAGCCTGCCGGGGGAGAAGCAGTCGCTCCTGCTCCTGCGTGTTCCTCAGTGGGACTACAACTGGCAGTCCCCCTACAACCTCAAGCAGCCCCGCCGATTTCCTGCCGGCACGCGGTTTGACGCGGAGGTTTCTTACGACAACTCCGCCGCCAATCCGCGAAACCCGTTCGATCCGCCTCAGAACGTCTGGCACAACGAGACGATTCACGACGAGATGCTGCTGCCGATGTTCATGTTCGCGTCCGAGAGGCCGCTCGACGGCAAGGGCGAGTCGTTCAAGAGGTTCTTCTCGACGATCGTGCGGTCGCGACTGCTCCGGCGGTTGGTGGATCACCAGTTCAAGTTTGTCGCCGATCCGGAAGGGAACGTCGTTCTCTCGCCCGACTACGACCCCGACGACCACCGGTATTGATGCCGGGCACAGGTGCGATGGTGAACGACGCGGGGTCTGGTGGCGGTTCGCCCCACGCCTGACGGCGTTGGGCTTGGACAGGTTTCGTATAAGCCGAAGGCCGTCAGGCCTCGGGCGCACCACGTTGGACTTGGCGTCTGGTGGCGGTTCGCCCCACGCCTCACGGCGTTGGGCTTGGACAGGTTTCGTA
>JBBAVQ010000396.1:0-2123 GCA_040397625.1 Pirellulales bacterium
CCCACTCACCACGGTCAACGCGTCAGGCCGGTGCGGGCGGCCACCCCCACCATCGACGACCCGTCGGTCGATGTTCCGGGCAGTGACCACCAGCCGGTCTCAGCCGATCGCATCGCCTGGGCCTCCGCCTTGCCGTCGATGAACACGGTCACGCCCTTGCCCAGCCGTCGCTCGACACGCGGCCCCAGTTCGACACCGACGAGGCCCCACTCCGCGTTGTTGCCCACCATGGTGCGGAGTTCGAGCGATTCGCGACCGTCGCCACGATCGTTGGAGACGCCGACGCGGCCCATCCAGCGGGCCGGCCCCTCGGCGACCATGTTCGCGTCGGCGAGCATGCCGGCCGAGACGTCGAAGCGGTCGATGCGGCTGCGGAGTTCCGCAGCCATCGGCACCGGCGGGGCGTCGCGACCGACCGGCCCCTGCATCGCCACGGCGAGTTCGGGTATCCGCCCGAGGCTCTCGCGTTCCCGGGCTGCGGTGATGCGCTGCAGCTCCGCCGCGATCGATCCCGTGCCCTCGAAGTCTTCCAGTCCGAAGCCGTCGAACTCCACTGGCGCAGCCTCGCCGATCCCACGGATCGCGGCGAACACGACGAGCACGAGGATGGCGGTGAGGCGTCGCATCAACGATCCATGGAGCCGGGAACCCATTGTCGATATCGGCAGCCGGCCGCCGGGCATGCAGCGAGGAGCGTGCCGATCGTGCCGGCCGACGCGAATCTGACGGTCAGCCGGTCTTCCGATGGGGAAACATCGGGATCGTGGGGGTCCGGCCGGGCGAGCCGACACGGCCGCGGCCGAACCGCGTGCACTCCAACGCGTCGAGCACCCGGGCGGCGATTTCGACGGCGGCGGCCCCGGCGGCCGCCGTGACGAGGGGTGGCCGTCTTTCCCGGATCGCGGCCAGCAAGTCGTCGTGCTCGCCCGCGATTGCGTTGGCATCGGCCACGGTGAGCGTCTCGAACGGCAGGATGTCGGTGAAGAAGCGGTCCTTCATGCCGGTCCGCTCAGCCGCCGGCACGGCGGTGGCGGAGAAGCTTCCCGACCGCACGCTCTCCGATGGCGACACGACCTCGACGGTCTTGGCGGTGAGGTCGCAGTGCACCATGGCGTCGGGCGACCAGAGCGAGACGGTGCGCCGAGCCGCCGGGCTGATCCGCGACGCCGTCAGATCGGCGATCAACCCCGACGCGAACACGAGCCTGGCCCGGACCGCGTCTTCGAAGCCGCCGGTGGCCACGATCCCGCGGGCCTCGACCCGCTCGAGCCGGCCCGGATCGAGCGAGAGCACGAGGTCGATGTCGTGGATCATGAGATCGTGGATCACGCCCACATCGAGCGAACGAAAGGTGAAGGGGGCCGTCCGCGTCGCCTCGATGAAGGAGGCCGCACCGGCCCGCGCCGCCGCGGTCTGCCAGGCCGGATTGAACCGCTCCACGTGCCCCACGGCAACCGTCCTGCCGCAGCGCCGCGCGGCGATCACGATCGCCCGCGCGTCTTCGACGCCGGCGGCGAGCGGCTTTTCGACGAGCAGATCGATGCCGCCCTCGAGCAGCGGCACCGCGACGCCGGTGTGCAGGCCTGTCGGCGCCGCCACCACGGCCGCGTCAACGAGGCCGACGAGTTCACGCGGTTCGGCGAGGCCGCGGCAGCCGTGGGCCGCGGCGACGCGGTCGCGGGACTCCGGCAGCGGATCGACGACCGCCACGAGTTCGGCATCCGCGCGAGCGGCCAGCAGCCGCGCATGGATCGCCCCGAGATGTCCGCAGCCGACGACCGCCATCCGCATCCGCTTCATGCCGCCTTCCTCCGTTCCCGGGCACGGCCGTGCCGGCCCTGCTGCTGCCGCTCGAGAAACTCGAGCAGTTCGTTCACCTGGGGCCCGAGCATGCCCTGCGACCGCAGGATCTCCCGCGCCGGCTCGACGCCCACCTTGGCCCGATAGAGCAGTCGGTAGGCCTCCGAGATCGCCTCGATGACCGGCTGCTGAAACCCGCTCCGTCGCAGGGCCACCACGTTGATGCACCGGGGCCGCGCGGGCGACCCCTCGCAGAGCATGAACGGCGGCACGTCGTGCAGCACCCGCGACAGCCCGGCCACGAACGACCAGCCGCCGATCGT
>JBBAVQ010000397.1:0-2119 GCA_040397625.1 Pirellulales bacterium
TGATCTCGAAGGCCTGCATGATCCGCAGCGAGTTGTGGAGCAGGTTCTCGTGCGACAGCATCACGCCCTTCGGCGTGCCGGTGGAGCCGCTGGTGTATTGCAGGAAAGCGAGGGTGTCGCCGTCGATGTCGGGGCGGTCCCACCGGTCTGCCCAGCTCGGCTCGAGTTCGCTGTCAACCTTCCAGATCAGGTGTTCGAGGCTCGGCGCGGCCGCCCGCAGGCTGTCGAAGCGGTCGAGCACGTCGCGGGTGGTCAGCGCCACCGAGGCGTCGGCGTCGGCCGCAATCGCCTCGATTCGCTCCACCGAGCGGTTCTTGCGGGGCGGATACGCCGGCACCGCGATCGCGCCGCCGTAGAGGCAGCCCATGAAGGCGGCGATGAAGTCGAGTCCGGAGGGATAGAGCAGGAGAACCCGCTTCCCAACCATTCCCTTGTCCATCAGCCACGCCCCAACCGTCCTGGCCTTCCGGTCGAGCTGGGCGTAGGTGATGTTGAGTTCTTCGTGCTCTCCGTCAACGAGGAACGTGAAGGCCCGGTCGTGGGGCCGGTAGGCAGCCCGCTGCCGCAGGAGGTCAACGATCGTGGGGGCGAACGACGCTTCGGTCGTGGGATTCGGAATCACGTGCGGACGGCCTCCACCCTGTTGCTTCCCTGACGCCCCGGCACCGCACGCCTGAACCAGGCCGCGTGCCGGGAACAGACCCGACGGTGGGACTTCGGCAGGAAAACCCTCGGAAGCCCACATTTTAGCCGTCCTGCCCAATCAACCGGTAATTGCGGACGGGGCGGCCGAAATGCAGTTTTCCGCGTGATTTCACCGGTTCATGGCCCAGCGCGTGGGGGGCTGCGCAAAGTCTGACGGCCACACGGTGGTCGTCACCCCGCGAGCCACATCCGACTGAGGGATCGGGACGCGTTGGCTCGCCAACGGCAGGATAGCCGACGCTCGCCATCCTCGCCCCGATCCCTCAGCCTCGCCTTGTGAGCGGCCACGGGGGGGAGGCGAGGGGCTTCCTGTGCCCCGGAGTCGGCGTATGCCGACAAGCGAAGCCAGGATGGCGAAGCGCAGGCGGCATCCGAGAGAGCGTCGGGCAGGATGCCCGACGCGAACGTCCGGCTCCGGGGCACAGGCAGCCACTCGCCGGCTGCGGTCGCTCTCACGCCTCGCCGTAGAAAGCCTTCGCGAGCCGCACGAAGTCGTCCGGCGGGATGTCTTCGGCGCGGATGTTCGCCGGCAGGCCAAGCGTGGCGTAGGCCCGCTCGACCGTGGCGTGGGCTGCGTCGGTCTTCTTGCCCCCGGCCATCCGCAAGAGGATGCCGCGGAGCACCTTGCGGCGGTGGCAGAAGATCTCGCGGACGAACTCGTGGAACCGGCCGAGGTCGCCGATCGCGGCTCGCCGCTCCGGCTCGAGGTCGAGCCGGACGATCGCGGATTCGACCTTTGGTCGCGGCCAGAACACGCTCGGCGGCAGCACGCGAACGATCTCGCCGCGGCACTGGGCCCCGACCCACACCGAGAGCGCGTTGTAGGAACTGGTGCCGGCGACGGCCGTCATCCGCTCCGCCATCTCCCGCTGCACCGTCACCACCGCGGCGTCAAACGGCCTCGGCCGCGCGAGGAGGTTGGAGATCACGGGTGTCGCCACGCAGTACGGCAGGTTGGCCACGAGCAGGAGCCGACCGCGGGGCGAGGCGGCGAGCGCGGCGTCGAGAGCCTCGAGCAGTTCTGGTGCGAAGCGATGCTTGCTCGCCAGGGCGTCGCCTTCCACGAGCACCACGTTGTCGCGTTCGACGAGCCGCTCGCGGGCGAGTTGGGCCAGCCGCGGATCAATCTCGGCCGCGATCACCCGCGTTGCCACGGCACTCGTTCGCTCCGTGACCACGCCGGTGCCCGTGCCCACTTCCAGCACCACGTCGGCGGGATCGATCATGGCCGAGCGGACGAGCAGATCGACGAGGTTGAGATCGACGAGGAAGTTCTGGCCGCGACGGGCGTCAATCGTGAAACCGACCTGCTTGAAGAGGTCTTTCAGGTAGGCCGTCGTCTGCCGTGGCGGCGGACTCGCGGCGGCCAGGTCGTTGGCGTAGTCGGGCGCGTGGTCGGGTGCGTGGTCGGGTG
>JBBAVQ010000398.1:0-2110 GCA_040397625.1 Pirellulales bacterium
AGCCCGTCGCGCCGCCGGCCGGTGGGTTCCACGAAAGCAGCAGGCTGCCGACGCCGGTTGGTGCCACGGCGAGGTTCTGCACCGCCTCGGGTACCGCCGCGGCGGTCATCGTCGCGGTCGCCCACATACCGGCCTGCGGCTGGAGCACGGTCACCGTGCCGAACAGCCCGCGATCATTGCCAAGCTCGCGGTAGGTCGCGTCCCAGCGGAACCTACTCGCGGTGATGCCCGCGAGGCTCTCGATCTGCACCCGGTTGTCGGCACCGACCGAGTAGTGTGCGGTGATCACACGGTTGCGGACGTTCTTCAGCGTCGGCATCGTCACCGTGAAGGTGGCCGTGCCCCGGTTGGTCACGCTGTCGTAGCTGCCAACGACGCTGCCCGTGCTCTTGCCGCCGACAATGCTGCCCCAGTACGTGGCGGTGGCCGGCGTCGCGGCCGCGACGACGCCCGAATCAAGCGAATCGATCCAGACTTTTCTGGCGGCCTGCCGCTGCGGATTCCGTGCCACCGCCGTGATCACCTTCACGGGCACGCGATGGTCGCCGTCGCGGACGTTGTCCTGGAAAGAGCCGAACGACACCGTCTGCGGCTGGTTCCAGTTGGCCTTCGTGAACCGGAGCGTCGTGGGGGCCGCGGCCACTTCCAGCAGGGCGAGGCTCTTGAACGACACCGTGATCGCACTGTCGGGCCTGCGGGTGAGCCGAACGCTCGCGGTGTGCTGCTCCCCCTCGGCGATCTCCGCCGTGGCCCCGGGGGCGAGCAGCTTCTGGCCTGACTCATCGCGAATCGACACCAGCGTGCTCAGGAGGTCCGTGGCCAGCGCCAGCCGCGGCTCCAGCGATTCGATCTTCAGATCGCGGTCACGCCGGCGGCGGGCCGACTCGCGGGCGCGACGAGAGAGACTGGCAGCGAGGCCGGAGTGCTTCGACATGAAAAGGGACCTTCTTTATGACGGGCATCACATCATCGCGATGCCGAGGATGCCGAGGTTGTTGGTGTTGTTGGGCAGCGTGATGCTCTTGAGCGTCTTGCCCGCCGGGATCTCGTAGGCGTAGCCGTAAACGTAGTTGGTCTGGCTGTGGACGTTGCCGACCTGGTTCACCCAGTTGGGCTGCTGCTGGATGATCGATTCGCCGCTGAAGCCCGACGGGCTGCACCAGTCGCTGAACGACTGCGTCCAGGTGGCCGTCGAGTCGTCGGTGAAGGTGAGCGTGAGTTTCTGGTTCTGCTGGCTACCGTTGGCCCCGGCGCCGGCGAGGTAGAGCCAGCCGTAGTTGCCCTGCGGCAGACCGATCGTCTGCCCCTTGGCCTGGACGAAGTTGTTGGCACCGCTGCTCGAGGTCGGCACTGCCCCGAAGTTGAAGGTCGCGCCGCTCCAGGCGACGAGGGGGCCAAGATTCCCCGAGTAGTAGTAATAGCCGCCGCCGTCGAAGCCCTTCTTGTTGGCCACCTGGGTGCTGCCGTTGGCAATGCCCCAGGAGTTGTAGCTGCTCGACAGGTCCACCGACGTCGCGGTCGACATCTGGATGTCGAGGAGGCGGACGTTTTGGTTCTTTGGCAGCGTGATGCTGGCGAGCGTCTTGCCGGCGGGGATCGTGTAGCTGTAGCCGTAAATACGGTTGGTGAACTGCTGCGTGCCACCGGAGGCGGTGTCGCGGTACGTCTGCGTGGAGACGATGGCCTCGTGTCCGTAGTTCTGCGGGCTGCCCCAGTCGCTGAACGACTGCGTCCAGACCACGGTCGAGTTGTCGGTGAACGTGAGCGTGAGCTGCTGGTTCTGCTGGGAACCGTTCACCGCCGCCCCGGCGAGGTTCAGTGTGGTGTAGGCTCCCTGCGGCACGGGGATCGTCTGGCCGTTGGCCACCGTGGAGTTGGGCTGGTTGGGACTGCCGAGGTCGAAGGTCACGCCGTTCCAGGCGAGCGTCGGCGAGGAGCCGAGGGCCTGCCAGGAATAGGCGTTGCCGTCGCCGTCGAAGCCGCCGCCGGTGAACGGCGTGCCGTCGGTGACGATGCCGACGCCGGTGTTGGCGGTCGGGATCGGGTTGCCATCGGGCCCGAGCAGCAGCCCAGCCGCCGGGCTCGTGCCGGCAAAGTTCGACGCCGTCAC
>JBBAVQ010000399.1:0-2093 GCA_040397625.1 Pirellulales bacterium
CCGGCATCAACCAGGTGGAGATCAAGCACCAGATCGGGCTCGACTTCGCCCGCGTCATCCGCGCGATGCTCCGCCAGGCGCCCAACGTGATCCTGGTGGGCGAGATGCGCGACACGGAAACGGCCCAGATGGGCATCCAGGCGTCGCTCACGGGCCACTTGGTATTCAGCACCCTCCACACCAACGACGCCCCCAGCGCCGTCACCCGCATGATCGACATGGGCGTGCCGGCCTACCTCGTGGCCTCCAGCGTGATCGCGGTGCTTGCCCAGCGGCTCGTCCGGGTGAACTGCCCGAAGTGCAAGCAGCCGTTTCAGCCGCTGGAGTCGGAGATCGAGGCGGCCGGCATCACCCCCGAGATGCTCAAGGGGGCGACGTTCATGAAGGGCCGCGGCTGCGCCCACTGCCAGAAGAAGGGCTACAAGGGCCGGCTCGGCATCTTCGAACTGATGGTGATGAACAACAAGATCCGGGAACTGGCATTCCAGGGGGCGGCCACCCAGGAAATCCGCCGGGCGGCGGTTGGTTCCGGGATGAAGGTGATGTTCGAGGACGGCGTCCTCAAGGCCCTCCGCGGGATCACCACGCTCGACGAAGTCTTCCGCGTCGCCAAAAAGGTCGAGTAGGCCCCGTCGCACAGGTTTTCAACCTGTGGCCTCCCCCCGGCCGCCCAATCCGACATTTTTCTTGCCGGCGCGGGACTTTTCTGCCGATCGTGTACATAATGGTGGTAGACCCACCGGCAGCTGTCAGGGGCTTGGCCGGTGGCAGGCGGCACTACCCATGAACGGGCCCCATTTCGCCGTGCGGCATCTCCGCGGCGGCCTCCGGTATTGCTGCCGGCAACTGTTCGCGCGGTCGATTTCCGGGCAAAATAGGGTGACCTTCGGAACGTGTCCCGGGGGTGGGTATCTGCCCGGGGTTCGCATCCGCCAGGGAACGCAGACATGACGGCCACCGCCGGTCATTCCGTGCACGCTCAACAGGTCGAGAAGATCCTCAAGATCGCCCTCGACAACGCCGCCACTGAAGTGCGGCTGGGGGCCGGTTCACCGCCGCATGTCATGATTGACGGCAAGTTGCGGCCGATCGGCAAGGCGACGCTTTCGGCCGACGACGTGCAGACCTTAGCCGCCGCGGTTCTTCCCGCCGGCGGCGACCCGGCCCGATTCACGTTCACGACATCGCTGGGCGGCTGCGCCGGTTCGCTGATGGATGTCCAGGGCACGAAGATCCTGGTGCTCAAGCCGGGCGCCGAAGCCGGCCCGGCAGCCGATGCGCCGCTCGAACTCGACATCTCCTCCGAAGACAAGCCAACCGACGCCGCCGAGGCCGCAGGCGGTGCCGCCGACGTCTATGCCATGCCGACGGCGGCGGTGGGCACGGTGCAGATCGACAAACTCCTCACGGCGGCCGTCAAAAACGGCGTGAGCGACATCCACATCACGGCGGGCCTGCCCCCTGTGTTCCGCATCGACGGCGGCATGAAGCCGCAGGCCACGAAGGTGCTCACCGGGGACGACACCAACGGCCTGATGAAGTCGATCACGCCCGAGCGGTGCCAGGCGGAGCTTGCCGAAAAGGGCGGCACCGACTTCGGCTTCGCCTTCAAGGATCTGGCCCGGTTCCGCGTGAGCGTGTTCAAGCAGCGCGGCACCGTGGCAATGGTGCTCCGGCAGATTCCCAACAAGCTCCTCACGCCCGAGCAGCTCGGCGTGCCCGAGATCTGCAAAAAGCTGGTCACCCGGCCCCGCGGCCTGTTTCTCGTAACCGGCCCCACGGGCTCCGGCAAGAGCACCACGCTCGCCGCGCTCGTGGACTTCATCAACAAGACCCACGACCACCACATCATCACGATCGAAGACCCGATCGAGTTCTATCACTACTCCCAGAAGAGCACGGTGAACCAGCGGGAGATCGGCACCGACGTCCCGAGCTTTTCCGAGGCGCTCCGCCGCGCCCTGCGGCAGGATCCCGACGTGATCCTGGTGGGCGAGCTTCGCGACCTCGAAACGATCGAGGCGGCGATCTCGGCGGCCGAGACGGGCCACGTGGTGTTTGGCACGCTCCACACCTCGAGCGCCCAGGGCACG
>JBBAVQ010000400.1:0-2080 GCA_040397625.1 Pirellulales bacterium
AGGCTGCAACGGCCAGGGATGGCGTTGCAGCCGTGCCGTTACGCGTCAGCGTAACGTGCAACCAGCTCGCCCGCCTCGACCGGCGTGCCGGGCGTGACGAGCACTTCGGCGAGCCGGCCGTCGCGCTCGGCGTAAACCGTCGTCTCCATCTTCATCGCCTCGAGCGAGAGGAGCTTCTGTCCCTTTGTCACCACGTCGCCCGGCTTCACGGCCACCGTCACGATCAGCCCCGGCATCGGGGCACCCACCTCGCGGGCGTCGCCGATCACGGCCTTCGGCCGCTTCTGCACCTTCGCCTCGAGGCTCTTGTCGGCCACCGACACGCTCCGCGGCTGGCCGTTCAACTCGAAGAACACGGTCCGCGTGCCGTCGGCGTGTGGTTCGCCCACCGTCAGCAGGCGGATGAGGAGCGTCTTGCCCGGCTCGATGTCGACCGAAAGCTCCTCGCCCGGCTTCGGCCCCTCGAGGAAGGCCGGCGTCGGCAGCACGCTCACGTCGCCGTGCTTGGCCCGATGCGCGGCGAAGTCGGCGAACACCCGCGGGTAGAGGAGCCACGAGAGCACCTCGCGGGGCGAGGCCGTGCGGCCAACGATCTCCGCCACCTTCTTCTCGGCGGCCGCGAAATCGGCTGGGGCAAGCGACTCGCCGGGGCGACCGGTGACGATGTCGGCCTTACGGACGATCCGCGTGACGACGTCGGCCGGAAATCCGCCCGGCGGCTGGCCCATCCGGCCGGCGAGCAGGTCGATCACCGACTCGGGGAAGGCGAGTTCGCGGGAGTCGGTAAGCAGGTCCGACGCCTGCATGTTGTTGGTCACGAGCAGGAGCGCCAGATCCCCGACCGACTTGCTCGTGGGCGTCACCTTCACGATGTCGCCGACGAGTTGATTAACGTCGGCGTAGGCGCGGCAGACTTCTTCCCAGCGGTCGCCGAGGCCCAGAGCCTTGGCCTGCTCCAGGAGGTTCGTGAACTGGCCGCCGGGCATCTCGTGGAGGTAGAGGTCGGGGTCGGGCGCCTTCATGCCGCACTCGAAGGCGGTGTAGTGCTCGCGCACCGCGGCCCAGTAGTGGGAAAAGTGCCGCAGCGGCTCGGGGTCGAGGCCGGTGTCGAGCGGCGTGTTGCGGGCCGCCTCGACCAGCGCGTTGAGATTGGGCTGGCTGGTGAGGCCGGCGAATGACGCAAAGGCGGCATCGACCACGCTGGCGCCGCTCCTGGCTGCTTCCAGCGCCGCGGCCACCTGGGCCCCGGAGGTGTCGTGGGTGTGGAAGTGGATCGGGATGCCGATCTCGGCACGCAGCGCCGACACCAGTTTGCCAGCGGCAAACGGCTTGCAGAGGCCCGCCATGTCCTTGATGGCGAGCATGTGGGCGCCGGCCTTTTCCAGTTCCTTGGCGAGCTTCACGTAGTAGTCGAGCGAATACTTCGTCCGCTTCGGGTCGAGCACGTCGCCGGTGTAGCAGACGGCCGCCTCGCAGATCGCGCCGCTCTCGACGACGGCGTCGATCGCCACCCGCATGTTCGGCACCCAGTTGAGCGGGTCGAACACGCGGAACACGTCGATGCCGCTGGCCGCCGACTCCTTGACGAAGGCCCGCACGATGTTGTCGGGGTAGTTCGTGTAGCCGACGGCATTGCTCGCCCGCAGCAGCATCTGGAAGAGGATGTTCGGAATCCGCTCGCGGAGCTGCAGGAGTCGGTCCCAGGGGCACTCCTTGAGGAACCGCATCGACGTGTCGAACGTCGCTCCGCCCCACATCTCCAGCGAGAAGAAGCCGGAGCAGAGCCGGGAGTAGGCGTCGGCCACGGACAGCATGTCGTGGGTCCGCATCCGCGTGGCCAGCAGCGACTGATGGGCGTCGCGCATGGTCGTGTCGGTGATCATCAGCCGCTTCTGCTCGCGGACCCAGGCGGCGAACTTCGCGGGGCCGAGTTCCTTGAGCTTCGTGCGGGTGCCGGGCGGCGGCGGTGCGAAGCGGTCGAACTCCGGGAGCGGGGCCGGCTGGCGGCGGGCCGCGGCAGGCCGCCCCTTCACGAGCGGGTTGCCGTTCACGATCACGTCGGCGAGGTACTCGAGCACCC
>JBBAVQ010000401.1:0-2079 GCA_040397625.1 Pirellulales bacterium
GCAGCGGGGCTCGGCGGCGTGCTCGCCCAGATGACGGTTGCGGCAAAGATCGTTGCCAGCAGGGTGACGGCGAGTGCGTATGGGCGGGCGGTGCGAATCACTACATCATCACCAGGCCGCCGTCGACGCCGAGCACCTGCCCGGTGACGTACGAGGCCTCACGTGATGCGAGGTAAATCACCGCCGCGGCAATCTCGTGTGGCTCGCCGAAACGGCCGAGTGGCGTTGCGGTCTTGACGCCCTCTTTGATCGCCTCTGGCAGATCGGCGGTGAGCTCGGTGACGATGAAGCCTGGCGCCACCGCGTTCACGGTGATGCCGCGGCTCGCCACTTCGCGCGCCGTTGCCTTAGTGAGGCCGATCATGCCGGCCTTCGCCGAGCTGTAGTTCGCCTGGCCGGCGTTCCCCGCCTGGCCCGAAACGCTGGTGATGTTCACGATGCGGCCGCTCTTGGCGCGCAGCATCTCCTTCACCGCGGCCTTCGTCATGTAGAAGGCGCCCGAAAGATTCGTGTCAATCACTTCGCGCCACTGCTCTGGCGTCATGCGCAGAATGAGCGTGTCGCGGGTGATGCCCGCGTTGTTTACGAGCAGATCCACCTTGCCGAACGCCTCGATCGCCTTCGCGACCACGGCGACCGCACTATCGGGATCGGCAGCGTCGGCTTGCATGGCAGCTGCCTTGCGACCCTTGGCGGTGATCTCGGCAACCACGGCGTCGGCGGCGGCGGTGTTCCCCTTGTAGGTGATCAGCACGTCGGCGCCCGCGTCGGCGAGGGCAACGGCGATGGCGCGACCAATGCCGCGGGCACCTCCGGTGACGATGGCGGCGTACCCGTTGAGCTCAAACATGGAACCTCCTCTGTTGGGACTGTTGTGGCTAGTGTCGCGCTTAGCCGCGCTTTGCGTCTAGCAGCGCCTTCAGTGCCACAGGCACCTCGGCGGCCTTCGCTCCCCCCTCGGGGCGTCGAATCGTGATCGTGCTCGAATCAACCGCCGCGGCGCGTGCGCCGTTGGCAGGGTCGGCGTCCCAGCGGGTGACGAAGGCGCCAGAGGTGTACCCGCCACCAAAGGCAACGGTGCAGAAGACATCGCCCGGCTTCAGCCGTCCGGCTGCCACCGCCTCGGAGAGGGCGATCGGAATGCTCGCCGCGGAGGTGTTCCCGTAGCGGTCGAGATTTACGAAGATCTTCTCCATCGGGAAGTCGATCGCCTTGGAGACGTGCTCGATGATGCGCAGGTTGGCCTGATGTGGAATGACGAGATCGACCTCGGGAACGGTGAGGCCGGCGCGTTCAATTGCCGCCGTTGCGACGGCGGCCATGGTGCGCGTGGCGTACATGTAGGTCTTCGCCCCATCCATCTTGATCAGTGGATCAGCGTCGTCGCCAGAGCCGCCAGGAATCCAGAGTGCGAATGCGCCCGACGGGTCAGCAGAGAGCTCAAAGCTCAGCGTGCCCGGTCGGGTCGCGATGTTCTGGTCGTCGTGCAGATCAAGTGCATCGAGCACGATCGCACCGGCACCGTCACCAAAGAGGACGCAGGTCGAACGATCGCTCCAATCAACCACGCGCGAGAGCGACTCGGCGCCGATCACCAGTGCGCGCTGACCGAGACCTGCGGTGAGGAAACCGTGCGCGACGGCATAGGCGTAGGCGAAGCCAGAGCAGGCTGCCGAGAGATCAAAGGCGGCGGCGCGATGACTGCCGATCGCCTCCTTCACCAACACTGCGGTGCTCGGCATCGGATGGTCGGGCGTCAGGGTGGCGACAACGATCAGGTCAACCGAGTCGGCGGAGACACCAGCAACGGCCAGTGCGCGGGCGGCGGCAATCGCGCCCATTGATGCTGTGGTCTCACCGGCGCCTGCAATGTGTCGCTCGCGAATGCCGGTGCGCGTGCTGATCCACTCGTCGCTGGTCTCCACGATCTTCTCGAGATCGGCGTTGGTGAGGACCGACTTCGGCACCTCGTGTCCCCAGCCAACAATGTGCGTCGTGCGATTTGGCAGCGCCGCTAAGCCGCTCTCGCCACCAATACGTGTGGCGTCGCCGTTCGTCGCTGGGCCACTCATGCTGGCT
>JBBAVQ010000402.1:0-2056 GCA_040397625.1 Pirellulales bacterium
AACCTGTGCTACGAAGGCACAGAAAGCACACAGGTTGGAAACCTGTGCTACGAAGGCAACCTGTGTTACGGGGAACGAGTGCTGCGAGCGGCACCGCGTCATCGGTCGGCTCCGTCGCGCTGTTGCCGCAGCAGTTGCTCCCGAGCACGACGGAGGTTGTCGCGGGCCCTCTCGTTGGCGGGATCCAGCCGCAACGCCTCTTCGTAGTGGGTCACAGCCTCTGCGAGCCGCCCTTCATTCTCGAGAATGTAGCCGAGGTTGTTGTGGACCGGCGATGAGTTCGGCATCAGCCGCAGCACCTCCCGGAAATGGACGGCCGCCTCGGAGGTGTTGCCAAGCACGGCGAAGACGTTGCCGAGATTGGCGTGGATCTCGGCGACGTCGGGGTTGATCCGCAGCGCCTCCTCGTAGTGCGGGATCGCCTCCTGGGGCCGGCCGAGTTGCAGCAGCACCGTGGCCAGATTGTTGTGGGCCTGAAACGACGTAGGCCTCAAACGCAGGGCTGCCTGATAATGCTCAATCGCCTCCTGTGGGCGGCCGAGGTTGCCCATCTCGGCTCCAAGGTTCGTGTGGGCCGTCCACGAGTCGGGGTTCTTCGAAAGCGAGTCTTGCATCAGGCTGACATTCGATGTGAACACGCTGCTCCGCTGCCACGTGAGCGCCATGCAGCCGAGCACGAGCACCGACGCGGCCCCCGTGGCCAGGGGCCGCCAGCCCGCGATCGTGGCGGCCGCTCGCAGACCAGCTGCCACAAGGAGCGTGATCGCCGGCAGGGCCAGATACTGGAGGTGGTCTGACACCAGCGAGTAGCGACGAAACCACATCGGCAGGATGCCCAGCACCGGGCCAAGCGACAGGAGGTAGCACCCCAGACCCATCGCGAGCGGCCGGCGCCAGCGCGGATCGAGCCGGTGGATGCCGGCCGCCGCGCCAAGAAGAGCGGCCAGGGGCAGCCAGGCCGTGATGGCGGCCGGGTCGACCGTCCACCGCGGATAGAGCATCGCCAGCCGCACCGGCAGGAGCGCCTTGGACAGATAAAACCATGCCACCCAACCACTCGCCGCGATCCGCGAGAGCAGGCCATCGGCGGCCATATCGCCCGGAACGCCAGCTCCCGACGTCTGCCGCCACAGCGTGATCAGGCCCATCACGATGGAGAGCAGAAAGAAGGGGAGCGCCCGGACGACATCCTGCCGGTCGATTCGCCCCCGCCGCCACCATGCGAAGGCCAAGAGCATCACCGGCAGGACGACGGTGGAGGTCTTCGCCAGCAGCGCCAGCAGAAATGCCACCAGCGATGCGGCATACCAGACCCGCCGGCCCGTGGCATCGAACCAGAGCCAGAACAGCAGGGCCGCGGCGTAGAGCGTGAGCGAGAGGCAGTTCTTCAGTTCCGCGATCCACGCCACGGAGGCGACCGTCACCGGATGGACGGCGAACAGGATCGCCCCGAGCCAGGCCCAGGGAATGCCAAGCTGCCGCCCGACGCGCCAGACCAGGATCGAGCCGATCGCATGCAGCGCCAGGTTGACTGCCCGGTAGCCCGCGGGATTCATGCCCCAGAGCCGCCATTCGAGCCAGAACATCGAGTTGGAAAGCGGCCAGTAGTCTTGCGTCTGGTTGGTGAGCCAGATGCCGCGCAGGCCGCCGTCGTCGTGGATCAGACGGTGCGTCGGCGTGGAGGGCACGGCCGCGATCCAGTTGTCGTCGTCCCAGAGAAACCCGCCGCTCAGAGACGGCCAGAAGGCCAGGAGCGCGGCCAGCCCAATGACCACGCCGCCGGCCATTTCAAGCCACGCTGGCGAATGGCCGCTCGGGGGTGGTGGGGCGGCCTCACGGCCTGTTCGTCGTGCCTGCGGCCGCTTCATTCGTCAGAGGATAGGTCGGCCAACGTGACTTGAGCAAGCGTGAGGCGATCCGGCCGGTTGTGTACTACGGGCATTCCATGAACCTCGCGCGACCGGTTGTACAAGCCCAACGCCGTGAGGCGTGGGGTGCGGCCAGAACAGACTCGGCATCCTCTCGACCGCGCCCGAGGCCTTACGGCCTTCGGCTT
>JBBAVQ010000403.1:0-2048 GCA_040397625.1 Pirellulales bacterium
TCACCTCCTCGCGGGCGACGCTCGACCACATCCGCGGCAGGTGCTCGAGGTACCAGATCGGCTGCTTCGTGACCACCAGCAGCGTGGCTCCCGGCGCGAGCGCCAGCCGGGCCGCTTCGACGAACAGTTCCGCAAGCCGGAAGTCGGAGTAGTAGGGCGGGTTTGCCAGGGCCAGATCCCACGAGCCGGGCTCGGGCACGCGGCCCTCCGCCTCAAGCGCAACCGTGACGTTCATCAGGCCGTTGGCTGCCACGCCCCGGAGTGTGCAATCGACCGCCCGGGCCGACGAGTCGAGGGCGTGCACGTGGACGCTCTCGTCGCGGGCCGCGATCCCAAGGGCCACGCAGCCCGACCCACAGCCGATGTCGAGCACCCGGGACTCCGGTGCGACATCGACGGCGCCGAGCAGGTGGCGGGCGCCCGGATCGATCCGCCGGTGGGCGAATACGCCGGGTCGCGTGAAGGCCGTGAGCAGTCGATCGCGGTCGCGAAACACCACCTCGCAGCTGAAGTCACGAACCTTGGAAAGCTCTCGCGTCTTCTCAACCACGTAGGCGATCGTGCCCGACTTCGCCTTGCGGTCAGCCCCTTCCACCGGCCGCACGCGAACCGTCTCGCCGGTCTCGGCGAGCTGCTCGCGGAGCCACTTGTCGCGGGGGTTGTCGATGGCCGCGACGAGGTGGCCCCCGATCACGAGGTTTTGGAGAGCGGCCTGAAGCACGTCGCGGGAGAACTCGGCCTCGCCGTCCTTCGCCAGCGGCACGACGGCAAGGTCGTAGGGCCCGGCCGGCATGTCGGCGACGCACTCGGCGGCAAGATTCGGCGGCGTCGGCACCCACGACGCCTGCGCCGCCGTGCATGGATGGAGATCGTGGAACCACGCGACCACCCTCGCGCCGGGTCGCTCGACGGCGAGCGAGTGCGCCGCCTGACCGCGGCCCGCCGTGGTGCAGACGATCCGCTCCCCCGGCAGCGTGCGGGCGACGGCAAGCGCGTGGGCTTCGGCAGGACGAGCGGGCAGCAGTTCGGCGGGGTGGTTCATGCCCCGCCGAGCATACCCTCCCTTACTCGGGACGACGTGGACGCTCCGGCCGCCCGCCGTCGCCGCCACCTTCGGGACGACGAGGCGGGCCGTCGCCAGGTCGAAACCCGCCGCGGTCGCCTGCAGGACCAGTGCCACGCTCGGCCATGCCGCCACGAAGCCGCTGCATCATTTCGCCGGCAAACTTTTCCACCTCGGTGCGGTCGAGCTTGCCGTCGCCATCGGCGTCGAAGGTCATCGCCCGCTCGACGAACCGCTCGGGGTTCGGGCCGCCCTCAGGACGTGGCCCGCCTTCTCCGCGAGCCGCGCCTTCACGCACCGGCCTGCTCTCGGAGCCGCTCTCCCGGGGCGGCGGCGGGCCGCGGAAGCCTCCCTCTCCGCGCGGAATGGGCGGCAGCGGCGGGCGAAACTCCTCGTGGTCGATCTTCCCATCGCCGTTGCGATCGGCCTTGGCGAGGTTGGTCGCGGCGTTCTTGATCTCGTCGGCGTCGAGTTCGTGGTCGCCATTGGTGTCGAGCGCGTCGCGCAGGCCATCGCGGCGTTCCGGCGGCGGACCGTCGCGGCGTTCCGGCGGTTGGGCGGTGACGAACTGGCCGCAGATCGCGCTGATGACCACGATGCCGAGTGCGAATAAGGTTCTCATCGGTGAACTCCCAGGGAGGTAATCCTGATTCCTTGCGGGACTACGTGCCTTGCCGCATGCTTCAACGGTGGGGAGGAAAAAAGGTTACGGCCGAGACTCACCCACGCAGTAGAGAAACTGGCCCGACCGGAGATAGAGCCTGCCGTCGGCGATCGCGGGCGTGCCGTAGGCGAGTTCGAGCGCCGCCGCCTCCGCCTTCCAGACTTCGCGGCCGGTGCGGTGGTCGAGCCCGCGGATCGACTGGCTCTCCTCCGCCGCATTCACGATCACGAGGTCGCCGTGGCGGATCAGGCTCGCCGCCGAGCCCCAGCGGCACTGCCGACTCGCCGATGCCGAGTCCGCCCGGCCCGCGGAACCGCGGCC
>JBBAVQ010000404.1:0-2046 GCA_040397625.1 Pirellulales bacterium
CAGGAAGCGTAACGCCGTGAGGCGTACGGCCGCCCCTCCGTCGGACTCGGCCCCCATCGCTTACGCGATTGGGCTTCCTGATCCCACGGTTACCGAGTCAATCCGGCCGTCTTCCATCGATGCGATCCGGTCGGCAAACGAATAGATCCGCGCGTCGTGCGTGACCACGACCACCGCCCGTCCCGGCTGCACGGCCACCCGCTGGATCAACTCCATGGTGAGCCGGCCGTTCTCGGCGTCGAGGGCGCTGGTCGGCTCATCGCAGACAAGCAGCCGCGGCTGGTGAACGAGCGCCCGGGCGATCGCCACCCGCTGCTGCTGGCCGCCGGAGAGTTCGCTCGGCAGGTGGGCGAGACGGTCTCCCATGCCAAGCTCCGCCAGCACCTCGGCCGCCGCCTCCACGGCCCGCCGCCGCTTCCAGCCGGCGATCAGCAGCGGCACGGCCGCGTTCTCGGCGGCCGTCAGCGCTGGCAGCAGGTTGTACGCCTGAAATACGAAGCCGACGTTCTCGCGACGGAACCGCACCTTGCGGCCGTTGGGCATCGCCACCAGATTCTCGCCGAGCACGACCACCTCGCCCGCCGTGGGCTCGAGCGTGCCGGCGATGATCGACACCAACGTCGTCTTCCCGCAGCCGCTCGGGCCGACGAGCATCAGCAACTCCCCGGAGGGAACGTCGAGGTCCACGCCCCGCAGCGCCCAGGTCGCCGCGCTGCCGCGACCAAACTCCTTCGTCACGCCCCTGACATACACCGCGGGGTCGGCGGCGGGTGATTCGGCTGTTGGCTGGCGTGATGCCATGGTGGCTTCTCGAAGGGCGGTCTCAGCCCCGGAACACGATCGCGGGGTCCACGACGAGCACCTTCCGAATCGACAGCAGGCTGGCCACGATCACGATCAGAAACACCGCCACCGCAGTGATGGCCAGCACCTGCCACGGCATGAAGAAGGCGAGCCGCGAGGCCCCCTTCACCACCCAACCAAAGACGGCCGCCAGCCCCACACCGAGGCCGTAGCCCACCACGCCCACCTGCAGCGCCTGGGAAAGCACCATCACCAGGATCGTCCAATTGCTCGCGCCCATCGCCTTGAGCGCGCCGTACTGGCGGATGTTTTCCACCGTGAAGAGGTAGAAGGTCTGGCCGGCGATCGCCGTGCCCACGAGAAACCCGAGCAGCACCGTGATCCCGAAGTTCACCGGGATGCCCGTCTTCTGGAGGTAATGAAAGATCGTCTTCCAGAGAAACTGCTGCCGCGTGAGAGCCTGCAGGCCTGTCTGCTCGTCGATCCGCCGGCAGACGTCCGTGGGATCGTTCCCCGCCGCGGCCTGAGCGAGCACGAACGAGAGCACCTTCCGCTCGGGCGGCGCGAACAGCACGGCCTGGCTGTAGCGGGTGTAGACGATTGGGAAGCTCGTGAACGTGCGGCTCGCCTTGGTGATGCCCACCAACACGGCACGGCGGTCGTTCATCTCGAAGGTCCGCCCCAGCCGGTAGGGCTCGTCCGGCCAAATTCGCCGGTAGCCGGCGTCGTCGATGATCACCGCGTCGGGCGACCGCAGGGCGGCGATCGATCCCATGAACAGCCGTTCGGGCGCGCCCACGAGCGTGGCGTCGTCGAGTCCAAGGAGGATCACCTGCTCGTAGGTGCCTTCCCGCAGGCGGGCCCGCGCCGTCCCCTTGTAGAACCGCACCGCCCACTCGATACCGGGCACGCTCTTCACGCGAAACAGGTCGTTATCGGAGAGCGGCTTGACGTCGTCCACGAACTGGACGTTCCGATCCATCACCCAGATGCCCGGCCCCTCGACGTCGCGAATCTGGCTGACGGTGAGCGCCATCAGGCCGCAAAAGATCGACGCCTGCTGCGCGATCAGCACGGCGGCGAAGACCACGCCAAACACGATCCCCAGGTACTTGACCCGGTTGCCGACCAGCATCTTCCAGGCGATCCACAGCATGCCGGCATCATACCCGACTTCTGCTCGCTGCCCGCTGCCCGCATCGCCCCCATCGCTCACGCGATTGGGCTTCCTGAAGCCGCCAG
>JBBAVQ010000405.1:0-2045 GCA_040397625.1 Pirellulales bacterium
TGGCGGTAGATCGCCTCGAGGGCTTCTTGGACGTCCTTCGGCTTCTTCTTGTCGGCCCGGAGGGCGTCAACGAGCCGGCGGGCGTCGGAGTCGGAATGGCCCAGCGAGCGGAGCACCTCGAAGGTCTCGCCGAATACGTCGTCGGCCTTCGCCATGCCCCCTTCGCCCGGCGCCTCCCGGGCGATCAGCAGGGCAAACTTCGGCATCCGACGGCGGAGCTTGGCGATCATCCGTTCGGCCGTGGCGGCGCCGATGCCGGGGAGCGTGGCCAGGGCCTTGGCATCCTGCTCGTCGATCGCCGTCGCAATCTCGCCCACTGGGCGGATGATCGCACGCAGGGCCTTGCGGACCCCCACGCCGTCAACCTCGCAGATCAGGTCGAAAAACTCCCGCTCCACCTCGGAGAGGAAGCCGACGAGCCGGGGCACGAGGTTGCCGCGGCCCGGGGTGCCTTCCAGGAACTCCATGGTGTGGAGTGTGACGCTCTGGCCGAGCTTCGTCTGCAGGCTGCGGCGGACGAGTTCCGTGACCAGCACCTCGTGGACGACCGGGCCCACGGCCAACTCGATGCAGTTGGAGGAGTGGTCGATGCGGTCGAGGGTGCCGGAGATTTTGGTGATCATGGGAAGGTCTCGGGCGTCAGGCCCGGCTGCTCCTGATGCGGACGACGCCCGTGCCGAAGAACAGCGGACGGAGGCGGAGGTGGTAGTCGGCCAGGGCGACGCCGAGCGCGTCAGCGGCATCGGCCGGTTCGGGCCGGGTCGCGAGGCCGAGTTCCCGCTGCACGGCCGCCTGCATCTGTTCCTTGCCGGCGTGGCCCGAGCCGCAGAGCGTGCTCTTCACGCGGTTGGGCAGGTAGTGGTGCACGGCCAGCCCCGCCTGCACGCCGGCCAGGCAGATCACCCCCCGGGCGTGGCCGAGCAGGATCGCCGTCTTCGGAAACTTGGCATGCGAGAAGACCTGTTCGATCGCCATCGCGGTCGGCTTGCACGCCTCGATCACCTCAGCGACGCCCGCGTGGATCGTGAACAGCCGCTCTTCGAGCGTTTCGCCCCGCGACTTGATCGTGCCGGCTTCGACGAGGCGGACGGTGGCCCCATGGCATTCGACCACGCCGTACCCCGTGACGTTCAACCCGGGGTCGAAGCCGACCACGCGTTCGACGCCCTTGGCGACGGGCGGCGCGGCGGTCTCGTCAGGGGCGTGCTGCGGCACGGAACGCGGGGCGGCCATGCCGAGAGGGTAGCGGGGCCAGGGCCGAGCCCCCAAGGGCAGTCCGTGGCCCTGTCATTGGAAACCCCGTAGCCGCAGGATGGCATCCTGCGGGAAATCCTTCATCCGGATCATCCGCTCACCAGACGTCTGCGAGCCGGACAGCCACTCCCTCGAGGATCGTCAGCGGGATCGATGCGGCGTCCGGCCGTCGCTCGTAACGGCCGTCGATGAGCACGAACTGCTCAACCGTGTGATTGTCTGGGTCCACGATCCAGTATTCCGCCACACCGACCCGCTCGTAGAGCTGCTTCTTGAGCGTGGCATCGTTGGACGCGGTCGATGGGGAGAGAATCTCCACGAGGAGGTCGGGCACGCCCTTGATCTTCGTGGGCGTGATCATCTGCATGCGGGAGGTGAGCACGACGACGAGATCGGGCTGGACGATGTCGTGGTCGGTGAGTTGGACGTCGCAAGGTGCGTTGTAGACCACGCCCCGGCCAGTCAGTTCGATCTGCGTGTAGAGCTGGTGCTGAAGCCGGCGGGAGACGGTCTGGTGATACGTGGATGGTGCTGGATTCACGTAGTGGTCTCCGTCGATGATCTCGTGCCGCCGACCGTCGTCGGGGAAGCAGCAATACTCCCGGTAGCCCAGCTTGGCAGGCGGGTGGACAGCAGACGCCAGCGGGGCGATCTGGGAATCCGCAGAGCGGGCGTCGGTGGCCATGGGGCAACCTCGCGGATGGGGCGACGGGCAGAACCGTCGCAGTCGAACGGAAATACACCCCGCTGGGCTCGAACCAGCAACCTTCGGTTCCGTAGACCGATGCTCT
>JBBAVQ010000406.1:0-2035 GCA_040397625.1 Pirellulales bacterium
GGATAGAAGTAGGTGCTCTTCGCCGGCATCCGCTCGCCCGTCTCGCTCACCTTGCGGATGTCGTCCACGCTCGCCGGCATCACGAGCGCGGCCAGCGGATACTTCCCCGTGCTGATCCCTTCCACCACCTCGCCGATGAGGTGCACGTAGCCCGGAGTCGGGATCTCCTTGGCCCCGAGCAGTTCGCCGATCACGAGCCGATGGAGGATCGACACCCCGAGGCTCCGCCAGGCTGCCCCGTGGTCGCTGGCCACCTCATCCATCCGGGCCCGGCCGGCGGGCGTGATTCGGGCGATGGTCCAGGCCTGGTCGCCGGCCGTGTAGAAGCCGATCGTCCCCTGGTCTTCTTCCAGTTCGAGGTTGGTCCACACCGCGTCGGCCGCCTGCGGCCCCTTCCAGGAGGTGCGGGTGTTGAAGCAGGTGCCGAGCTTGGCACAGAGGTCGGCGGCAGTCGCCACGGCAGGCTGCGTGAACAGGCGGTGCGTCGGCAGCACCACGAGCCCCGGGTCGCTCATGCCCACGAGCATCATGAGCACGAAGTTGGCCGGGTGGTCGGAGGGCAGCGGCTGGCCGCCGTGCTCCTCGGCCCAGGCCGCGGCCACCTCGTCGCGGTAGGTGCACGCCGTCTCGTAGCGATGATGGCCGTCGGCGATGAACACCGGCTTCGGCCCCAAGAGCCCGGCCACTTTCGCCGCCACCGCCTCGTCGGCGATGGCCCACATCCGGCTCGTCACCCCCAGGTGATCAGTCGCCTCCACCGGCGGCTGGCCGGCCACGGCGGCATCGAGCGTTTGCTGTACCTCGCCCTGCTGGTCGGGGTAGAGCCCAAACACCTGGCTGAGGTTCGCCCGGCAGGCCCGCGTGAGCAGCAACCGGTCGTGCTTCGGCCCGCTCATCGTCTCTTCGTGCGGGTGGATGTTGCCGGTGCCAAACCGCTCGAGCCGCACCCGCGCCATCACCCCCCGGCGGACGAACGTCCGCCCCTCGACCTCGAACTCCTGGTGGTAGACGTAGAGCGCCGCCGCCGGCTCCTGCATCACCACCCCCTGCTCCCGCCACGCCTTCAGATACTTGGCGGCCCGGGTGTATTTGTTGCTCTGCTCGTCATCGCCCGGCTCCTCCCGGTTGAGCTCCAGCCGGATCACGTTGGCCGGGTGCCGCTCGTAGAGCTTCGTCTGGAGGTCCGCGTCGATCACGTCGTAGGGCGGTGCGATCACCTGCGACAGCGTGCCGACGTGCTTGGGGTCGTAGCGGAGGCCACGGAGCGGGGCGACGGTGGGCATGGGGGCGAGGTTCCTAGGGACCGCGAGTGAGATGGCATGAGTCGCGATCGTAGCAGGGGGAAAAAGGTGTCAGCCACCATTTGCCGGTCGCCGCAGGCGACACGGCCCCGGCCCTAGGCCGGGGTCTCCAGACAAATGGTGGCTGACACCTTTTTCCGCGTTTCCCGTGAAACGAGAAGCGGGGTGGCGCTATCGCGCCACCCCGCTCGTTGGTCGTCTTCAGGAGCCAGTCGCTTCGATCGTTGGTGGTTCGCCCCACGCCTCACGGCGTTGGGCTTCTACAAACAGCCGAGGACTCGTCGCTGAGAAATCAGACTCAGTAGCGGTAGTACTCGGGCTTGAAGGGACCCTCGACCGGCACGTGGAGATACTCGGCCTGCTCCTTGGTGAGCTTCGTCAGCTTCACGCCGAGCTTGTCGAGGTGCAGCCGGGCCACCTCCTCGTCGAGTTTCTTGGGGAGCAGGTGCACGCCCACGTCGTACTTGTCGGTTTCGGTCCAGAGGGCCAGCTGCGCGAGCACCTGGTTGGTGAAGCTCGTGCTCATCACGAACGACGGGTGACCCGTCGCACAGCCGAGGTTCACCAGCCGGCCTTCGGCCAGCACGATCACGCTGTTACCCGAGGGGAGCGTATAGCGGTCGACCTGCGGCTTGATCTCGACCTTCTTGACGCCCTTGGTGTTCTCGAGCCAAGCGACGTCGATCTCGAGGTCGAAGTGGCCGATGTTGCAGATGATCGCATCATTCGGCATC